>CALLZE010000137.1 GCA_937858655.1 uncultured Coriobacteriales bacterium | reverse complement strand
TCCAACAAATGTATGGACATGTGAGGAAGGTGGAACAATGGCAGGAAGCGCAGAACGCCTCGGGGTTAAGTTCTTTGTGGTTGTTACATTTATCGCAATGGTTGTGGTGAATTTTCTCGCACAATCGTTGCCTATTAATGGTGTCACTCCGGGGGAGGTATCAGACTCTTATCCCAATTTGTTTGCTCCCGCTGGGGTGACGTTTTCAATATGGGGCATCATCTATCTTCTCCTTGGAATTTTTACACTTTATCAGTTGGGACTTTTCCAAGGCGAAGAAACGGTTGACGATGATTTGCTCAAGCGCGTTGGTATCATTTTTTCGCTTTCTTCGCTTATGAATGTTGCTTGGATCTTTTCATGGCACTTCGGTTTAATTCCGCTTTCAATGTTCTTCATGGTTGGGATTCTATTGAGCCTCATTATGATTGCGCGTGCTATTGACGCATCGCGCTTAACAATGCGTGAGCGCGTATTTGTGCGTCTTCCTTTTGGAGTTTATTTCGGTTGGATTACTATTGCGACAATCGCAAATGCGACCGTTCTTCTTGTGAGCCTTGGCTTTAAGGGCGTCCTGTTTTCGGAAGCAATCTGGACAGTGATAATCCTTCTGGTCGGCGCGGCAATCGGTGTGCTCACGTTGTTGCGTTTTAGGTGTATAGCTTATGGCCTTGTTTTGATGTGGGGCTATACAGGCATCCTCATTAAGCATCTATCTGCATCACCTGCCGGATTTGCCGGTGAGTACACGATGGTTATCATTACGCTGACGCTTTGTCTTGTCGTATTCCTTGGCGCAATTGTTGATGTGCTTCCTGAACAGGTAACGCAATTGAGAAGAAAAAAGACCTATGCCTAGAAGGGTAGTTTCATAACATGCAAAAAGGGAGACCAGCTGGCCTCCCATTTTTTTTGGAGATAGATTAAAGGATTCTTGCGTTGACGCGCCACCCAGCTTTTTCTAAGAGTACCGTGAGCGCTGCGCATAAGTTGTCTGGTTTGGCTGATAGCCTGTAATCCATATAAAGTGTGCGCCCATCAGGAAGCGTGCCTGAGACGGGGTGCTCGATATCTCGACTCTCGAACGAAAGCATCTTCCGCCCACTCGAATATCCAGTTCCCCGATCCAAGTAGTAGGGGAACTTAATGGGGAACTTATCAAAGTTCTCGACAATTTGCTTTATAGCAAATTCATGCACTCCTTTACGGGAACCCGTAAAGCTGATGGCGTCACTACCATCATGTTTGTTGATTTCGAATAAGAATTGTTGCATAGTATCCTCCCTCTTTAGTGAAAATCTGTTAAAAGAAATTCACGTTTACCTACAAAAAATTTTTGAGCCGAAGCTCTAAGGGCTGAAAGATTCGACCTCCCAGCCTACTTTTTTAATCAGTGTTGCAATTGAGCGCTGCACGTTGCGAGGTTGTGAAGAGATGGCCGAACTCATATAGAGTGTGCGCTCGGTGTCGATTTCGGCGGCAACGGGCCCCTCAATGTCGTTCTTGTTCAGCGATAGAAGCATCCGGTTGCTTGGTCGTCCGGTTCCCCGATCAAGGGCATAGGGAAGCTCGAGTCCCGCCGCTTCAAAGAGGGGATAGTTGTCGGCTACAAGCTTTACAACGCCCTGAAAGATGTCTTGTCTGCTCCCTTCAAATTCTTCAGGTTCTTCATTCCCTATATCAATTGAAAGGTAGTAAAGCTTATTAGATGTGCCCTGAGATTTTGATGAAACAGTGGTTTTGTGCAAGCTTTCATATTCGCGCATTTCTTGCGGATATCTCGCCTTTAGGCCGTGAATCAGTTGTTCAAGTTCAATGTCACGAATAAGACTACGTCCATCAACAGGTGTGCGCAGTGATAGCTCATAATCTTCTAAAAATACGCGCGTTTTTGCTTTTAAGTCCTCTCTTTGAAGGAGGGGAGATAAGACACAGTCGTAAAGTATCTCGTATGTAATTGCGCACCATCTGCCGTCCGAACAGGTTTGTTCAATGCTTTTTCCTATGCGCCAGTTTGGGATAAGAACAACAGGTACACGAATATCCCATCGGTCATCGTTGAGAAGCCAGTTGCCATAGGTTTGACACTGTCCCTCATGAAAATGGCTGGTTGTTTTTTGTTCTACGACGATAGCAAATGATTCGCCGGATTCAATGGTTCCTCTAATAAAGCAATCTAACTCGCCAACTCCGCTGATATTTGTTTCTTTTGGCGAGAATTCGTTGGGGTCAACATCAACCTCACTTATAATATTTGATTCGGCCAGTTTTGCTGGACGGATTGCGGGGTGATCAATGCTTGGTTTGAGGCAGGCGTTGTTGATTGCCTTAATGAACAATCTCAATGGTTCGTTTCCCAGTCCATGAGTTCCCTGCGGATTGAGCAGCCAGCCAAGAAAGCCCGAGTGATAGCGTTCCTTTTGGGTTTTTCCAAGAATTGAAAAGAAACTTGCTGTAGAAGTGATCTCTAACAGTCGTTTAAAATCTGCGTCGTTATGTAGTCCCCCAGTGTCCATAGAAATATTATACGCATCCCTCGGACACGAAAAAAGATGAGGCTGTCGGTCGTTTTCCGCGTCTCACAAAACTGGCCATAACACTAATGCTAATCTACCCTAAAAGTTTTTTGCGATGTACGAGATGATGTCGTTTGACTCATAAAGTGGCTTGTCATCGATGAACAGACAAGGGACCTGCTTTTTGCCGCCTACGTTGATGAGATCTTCCAGTGCCTGCTGGTCTTGTAGAATGTCTCGTTTTTCGATATCAATTTTTCGTTCATCTAGATAAGCGAGAACCTTTTGGCAAAAAGGGCAGGTAGGTTTGTAGTACAACACTAAATTTTTCATGTACTCCTCCAGTTGTTGGCCCACCACCGTGCGAAAGCGGATGCTTGTTTGATGAGGTTTCTTATTGTTAAGCATATACCAAGTGGAATGTGATGTAATTTATGTTTTGCTGAGGGGGCATTTTTTTGCCTTTTGGGCACCTGACACCCGCTGCCCAAACGGGACAAGTATGCGTCAAAGGGCTATACTATACTATTCAAATACTCTATTTGTAGAGTTCAATTTTTTGCGTAAACGGCATTGCCGAAAGGACTTGTTTTGGGTAAGCATATTTTGTTTGATGAGCAAAAGCATTTATATAAGTTGTTTAAAGAATTAGATACGATTTGTAGTGAGAATGACATTCCCTATTATTTAGCTGGAGGCAGTGCGATCGGTGCCGTTCGTCATGGGGGTTTTATACCTTGGGACGACGACATGGATATCATGATGTTTCGCAAGGATTGGGAGAAACTCCTCGCGCTTCCTCAAGAAAAGCTCCCTCAAGATAGGGTAATCTGCGCACAAGAGAATGACCGAGAGTTTCATAATTCTTTTGGCCGATACGCTGATACTTCCACCACGGCCATTCATCGCAATCAGATTGTTCAAGATGACGTAGCGGGAGCCGTTATTGATATCTTGGTAATGGACCCAGTCCCCGCAGAAGGATATGACCAATATCTCAAAGATCTCATGCTCTATGCCGACCTCGTCAATGATGCTCTTGTTTATAGTGCCCGTTGGGGAATTAACACATATCGTTACCTATTCTATTCATACTTACGAGCGCTTTTTGGTCGCGAATGGGTGCTCTCAAAACTAGAAAAGAAGATGCTTTCTTATCCCGAGAACAAGGAGGACACCTATGCAATGCGGTGGGGTGGAATTCCTTTCAAATTCCAAGGAGATATGTTCGCTGGGAAAGAGATTCGAAAAGAGCCATTTGAGGACATCGAGGGGCAAGTGCCTGCTCGCCTTTCGGATTACCTTGTTTGGCATTATGGCGATAACTGGATGTATATCCCTCCGCATGGAGAGCGTGAGGGACATGATGCAGTATTCGACATGCGCGTTCCCTATGATGTCATAAGGGACGATTACAAAAAGTTTATTGATATCGAAAAACTCAAGCGGACGTATACTCACCGAAAAAGAGCCATTCTTCTCAATAATAAATCAAAAAGAGCAGCAAAAAAACGCTCTCTCATAATGTCCGCTGAAGCCAACGGCCTCTTTTCTGCTGAGTCATTGAGAAAAAATGAAACAGCAATTGCTGATGCCCAGGAAAAGGGCGATTTTGCTCGCCTGTTCAATATCTTTGAGCCGTATCTCAAGAAGCAGTTAAGCAGAGAATATATTGGAAGAGAAGACTATAGCGGGTTGGAGCGTTTTATTGACCCAGTAGTGATTCCGATACCACCTCAGTACCATGCGCTCGTGCTTGAGGTGCTGTTTGAAAATGGCATGTTTGAGAAGGTAAGCCGACTTGCAGAAATTTACACGTCAGTTAATCCAGATACTGCAGAAAGCTTCAGCCCTATACTAGCGGATTTAAAGTTGTTCCGCCATGCGATGTCACTTTCAGATTTGGATCAGAAGAACGAGGCGCTCGATCTTCTCGTGCAATTGCATGAATCACACCCACAATGCCTTGAAATTATGAGGCGCATAGTATGTCTGGCAGGCGGCATGCCCAACCAGACTGAAATCATAGAGAAGTTTATTGCTTTAGGAAAACAGACCGCCCCTGATGATGGCGTATTTATTAAATATGAGACTGATTTGAGGTTTGATGAA
>CALLZE010000136.1 GCA_937858655.1 uncultured Coriobacteriales bacterium | reverse complement strand
CGTTATTCTGCTTGTCATTGGTGTTGCATGGGCATCCGTACAAATTACGGTTGTTGGTGTCATTAATCAGGCGCCCGCCATTGGGGCTCAACTTTTGAGCGGCCTCAAGGGTCTCGGCAGTTGGCTTGCGCACTACCTGCAGGGCTGGGGTATCACGGAAAGCGATATCAACAATAGCATCAACTCATTCTTCTCATCAGTTAAGACTACGGGCGCAACAAGCGCAAGCTCCGCCTCATCTACCGCAAGTTCTATCTTTAAAGCGACTTCTTCAAATGGCACCCTGATGGCGAAAATTTCGAGCGCGCTGGTTAACGGCGTTTCAAGCCTCACGGGCCTCATCAGTTCAATTTGGAGTTTTGCCTTTAGCGTCTTTATCGGAGCCATGCTGCTCTTCTATTTACTCACTGATTTTGAGCGCATTATGCACTGGATTGGTGACCATCTCGGCGTTGCGCCCGATGTTGGCGAAGGACTTATCGATGATGTGAGCGGCGCGTTGCGCGACTACTTCAAAGGCACAACCATCACTGCGGTTGTTGTTGCCCTTGGTATCGGGCTGGGCCTTTGGATTATGAAGGTCCCACTTGTTATTCCTATTATGATTGTGACGTTTCTAACCGCCTATATCCCGTTCTTTGGCGCCCTCATATCGAGCGTTTTCGCCTGCCTTATTGCTCTCGGCTCTGGCGGCATCACCTCAGCACTTATCGCGCTCATCATCGTGCTTGTTGCACAGAATGTGCTGCAAGCAATCATCAACGCAAAATTTATGGGAGACAGCCTCGACCTACACCCCATTGTCGTTTTAGCAATCACGATTATTGGTTCAATTTTTGGAGGATTGCTTGGCACTATGCTCGCCGCGCCCATGCTTGCTATGGTCTTGCGCGCGAGACGCCGTCTTATGGCCCTACGGCAAACAGACGAGTAAGCGCTTCGAGCAATGATTTGGTGGTCGACTCTGCGGATTCGACCACTCTTTTTTTACTTAATCCCAAATCGAGCAACGCCTTTGTCGTCACCGCGCCAATCGACACAGCATACGCATGCGCAAACAATTCTTCAGGACGAATGTTGGCCTTTTCAAGCGCGATAAAAAAATTACGCGCAGTTGAAGGCGAAGTGAAAGTCACTGCGTCGAGGCTCTCATTGGCAGCGGTCAACTGGTCAATCTCTTCGGCACTGAGCGTGGCGGGCACCGTTTGATACACCGGCACAACATCAACATGATAGCCCAGCTCGCGCAAGTGATCAGGCAAAATCTCTCGCGCTTTGAGCGCGCGGGGCATAAGCACCTTTTGGCCTACGTGCTCAGCACCCTCCTCCGCGGCAATTTTGTCGAACTCCTCAATGAGTCCTTCAGCCTTAAAGTCGAGAGGAATGAGGGCTGGCGCAACGCCGTGTTCTGCCAAAGCGGCAGCAGTCGAACTGCCCACACACGCGCACTTAATTTCATGAGGGATTTCTGCTACGCCGCACGTAGCCAAATAGTAATAAAAACGCTCAACCGCGTTTATGCTCGTAAAAATAATCCATGAATAGGTATCGAGCGAAAGAATTGACGATTCGATAGGAGTCTCATCATCGGGCGCGACTATTTCGATGGCAGGAATAGCAAGAACACGCGCGCCGAGAGCCGCAAGGGAGCCGATAAAGCTTCCCGACTGACTTTCGGCACGCGTGACACAAATCGTTTTCCCCGCTAATGATGATGAGTTTGACACCGTCAATCATCTCAACATTCTTTTACGTATGAGCACCTAGAGTACTCAAATTCTCAAGCGACTTCTCGCCACTTTATTGAAGAAGTTCTGCTGCGCCATCTGCTGTGCGAATGGCGTTCAAAATTTTGATAGCGCCACGATCGCGAAGCATTTCAGTAACTTGCTCGCCCAAGGCGATCGGATCATCAATCGAGCCATGAGCAGTTGCGCGCACGATCTCGGTTCCATCAACTGAGCCAACCATACCGTCCAAAACAAGCTCGCCATCTTCGATGCGAGCATAAGCGCCAATAGGCACCTGGCAGCCGCCATCGAGACGATTCATGACAACACGCTCTGCACTCACGCAGGTAAGTGTTTCAGGATCAGAAATCTTTTTGCACACATCAACCATGAATTCGTCATCTTCACGAATTTCAATACCAATAGCACCTTGCCCAACAGCTGATACCATCTGCTCAGTTGGGATAAAGCTTGAAATACGATCGCCCCAGCCTAAACGCTTAATGCCCGCTGCGGCCAAGATAACAAGCGAAACCTCGCCCGTTTCTGCTTTGCGCATGCGCGTATCGAGGTTGCCGCGAACATCAACGATTTCAACGTCAGGACGAATAGCGCGAACCTGAGAAATACGACGAAGTGAACTAGTTCCCACTTTAGCGCCCTGTGGAAGTGTCGTGAGATCTTCACCATTGTTGGCAACAATAACGTCACGAGGATCAACGCGCTTTGGCATGCCAGCCAAAATGCAACCCTCTGGAAGCTCGGTTGGAACATCTTTCATTGAGTGTACACAAAGGTCAACAGTTCCATCAAGAAGCGCTACTTCGAGCTCCTTGGTAAAAAGACCCTTTCCACCAACCTTAGCCAGAGGAACATCCAAGATCTTATCGCCCGTTGTTTTAATAATCTTGAGTTCAACTTCTACGCCGATAGTTTCCTCAAGACGACTCTTGATGTACTCTGCCTGCCATAAGGCTAGCTTACTGCCGCGCGTACCAATAACGAGTTTTTCGCGTGCTTCCATCTTCTACTCTCCAATCTCAATAGCATCTTGCTTGGTTGCAGAAGATGCACGACGGCCGAGCAAGGAACGTATTAACCTGAACCCTGATTCGGCACCATTTTCATTTTCTTTATCGAGTCCATAGAGCATACGAGCTGTTTCGATAGCAGCAACGCCGCGCTTGCCACCGCTTAATTCTTTCAGTGCCGCGGTAGGCTCATGCAACATCTTGTTGATGATGGCTTTGGTGAGGCGATCGATTGTTTCAAGATTGCGGTCATCGAGGCCATCAAGACGACGACATGCTTTTTGAAGCTCTTCAACACGAATCTTTTCAGCTTTTGCGCGCATTGCGGCAATGGTCGGAGCAACTTCCATGGTCTCCAGCCAGTTCTCAAACGATTCGATTTCTTCTGTGATTATGCCTTCAGCGCGACGTGCTTCACGCATGCGCTCCTCAAGGTTTGCGGCAACGATACCATCAAGCGCATCGACGTCATATACATAAACCTGAGACAGGTCACCACATGCAGGGTCGATGTCGCGAGGAACCGCGATGTCAATTAAGAACAGAGGGTCGGGACGATGCGTCGCATAGGGAGCAAGTTCATCGCGCGTGATAACATATTCTTTTGCGGAGGTTGCCGATACGATGATATCCGCCTCGCGCATATAGTTGTAGCGGTCCTCAAAGGGAACAGCTCGGCCATTGAACTTCTTTGCCAGCTCTTCTGCTCGCTCAAATGTTCTATTAGCAACAATCGTATTATGAACACCATTAGCATTGAGATGCTTTGCGGTGAGTTCACTCATCTTTCCAGCGCCAAGAACGAGAACCGTCCGGCCCTCAAGCGTATCAAATACGCGCTTAGCGAGTTCGATAGCCGCATATGAAATCGAAACGGCGTTCTCGCCAATCTCCGTTTCAGTGCGCACACGCTTACCGACCGTAAATGAGCGGCGGAACAGTTCGTTTAATATACGTCCCGTTGTACCCGCTTCAAAGGCATGGTCATATGCTTCTTTAACTTGGTGGAGAATCTGTGCTTCACCGAGAACCATTGAATCGAGTGAAGCAACAACGCGAAACAGATGCTTAATAACATCCTCGCCTTGTTTAGAATAAAGGTAGTTGCCGAGCTTCTCACGGTCAAGGCCGTGATAATCGGACATGAAATCAATAACAGCGCCAACACCGTCTTCCTCCGCTTGCGTTACCGCATAAATCTCGGTGCGGTTGCAAGTGGATACGATGATGCACTCGTTTACTGCGCTATGTGCAGCCAACGTTGCGAGGGCGT
>CALLZE010000135.1 GCA_937858655.1 uncultured Coriobacteriales bacterium | reverse complement strand
GTTCAGACGTGTGCTCTTCCGATCCAACTTCAATCGCTGTTGCGGCCGCTGTGCTCATTGTGCCGGGCATCGAAGTGACGGCGCACCCCGCATGGGTGACTATTCTTATTGTGGGAGCAGTGCTCGGATTTATCAGCGCCACGATTGGGCAATTAGTAAAAATTGGATCCATGGGCTGTATCGTGCTGACATTAGGACTGCTCAACCTTGTGATAAACGCGTTTTTGCTCTGGGCATCGGCATGGGTATCGCAGGCTCTGTTTGACGCCGCTTTTGTGGTTAATGGATTTTGGCCAGCATTTTGGGGCGGCATCGTTGTGAGTTTGACGTCTATGCTTTTGGGGCTTTTCTTGCCTTACGACAAAGAGCGCTTGTAACGGTTAGCGGCTAGCCCGCGCCACCGCCACCGCCGCCTCCGCCAAAACCGCCGCCACCCGAGAATCCGCCACCAAGGCCCGCTCCACTTGAAGCGGCGCTTGCGGCGATTGCCGCGGCAGAGGCTGAGCTCATTACTGAGTTGAAATTGTTTATCGGGCTCGTGTGAAGGCCTGGGCCGAAGAACCACCAGTAGCTAATTGCGAAGTCGTCTGAGGCAACCATATCGGGGAGTGTTGCCTTGAGGTTCTTTGATACTTGGTCGGCAATGCCGAAAATTATGGCGAGCACAAGGAAGCGATTCCATACCACGATGGAGGTTGGTGGCACTTCATCGAGTCGAGAGAAATCCTGTAGATAATTCTTCAAACCTTCATAGCGATGGAAAAGTTCCGAACCTTCCGCAGAGCGACGCTTCATAAAGAGTGTGAGAATCGCGCTCGGCACAGAAAGTACAACGCAGAAGACTCCGGCAAACGTGCATGATTGGAAGAACATGACTATGCCGAGAATGAAGAGAGCCGCGCTCAAAATTGCCGCTATCGTTTGGGCGGTATTTGATGCTGCTTCTATCAGATTGGCAATTTCCACTTGCCCTTTTACGCTTGCTTTCCAAGCATTGAGACTTTCAGCAAAATCGGCAGGCGACTTCTTCGCGTAAGCATTAATGGAGTCAAACGAGAATTCGCTACTTGACCAGCCTGTCTTAATGAGTAGTTTGACGAGGTCCTGGTTGATGAGGGGTTCTTTTTCCAGTTTTTCAAGGTCAACTTTGAAACTGTATTCCTTTTCAATTTTTGGCGCGCCGATGAGGCGTTTTTTCTCCGAAGACTTTTCTTCCATCAGAATAACTTTGCGGTCAGCGAGATCAAGAATTGTCGCGGTTATGTCTTCAGTCTTTACTTCTCCGAAACGCCAGAGGCAGCCAATCATTGCTGGTGGCAAGTCGGGGCGCGGGTCTTCGCGCCAGTATTTGCCCTCAAAGGGAATATACGTTTTGTGCTCACGCCCATATTTGAAAAAGAGCCAAATCACAATGCCAAAGAGAATGATTCCGCCCAGAATGCCGAGCGCCGTGAAGCCGTAATAGCGGAGGCGCGTTGCTTTGCGCTGAGAGTTTGCTTCGTCGGCCCACTGCTGTTCTTCTGAAAGAACCGTATTGGTGATGGTCCCATCAGTGAGGGGAGCCGCACTAAAGGCATCTGCGGGGTAGAGCGCCCGTGCCTCAACAAACGTGTTTGCGGGCAAATCGCTCACGCTTAAGGTAACATCGCCATTATTTTCAATGCTGACTAATCCATTGAGCGGGCCATGGGCCCATGCCTTGACCTGTGCTTTTGTGAGCGTTTCGGGAGGCGCGATAGAAATGTCTACTTGCTTGGTGCGAACGCCCCATGATTTACCAATAAACTGCCAATAGAGTTCGGCAGCGTCTTCGTAATGTTTAACGACGTTGCTCTCATCATATGACAGTGAGTAGGTGAGCTTTTCGTTTGAAGCGGGCATGAACGCGGTTAATCGATAACTGTCACCGTTGTTTTCGAGGTAAAAGCTGCCTTGTTGCTCGGGAGCGTCCGATTGAGTGAGGGTGGTCGTCTTGCCCGATTCGTCTGTGACACTTAGACCAGTGAAGTTGATTTGCTGGCCAGTATCAACGGGGAAGTCCCAATATACATATGAAAAGTCGCCGTCAAAATTAAACGTGCGTTTTTCGTTGACGCTCATCGCTCCGCTGTCGCTCAATTCAGCGCGGATTTTGACCGTGTCAATGACGTAGCTTTTCGCATAAGTGTGCTGTGGCGGGAATGTGCCAGCCGCGCAGAACAGCGCGAGCGCAAAAAGTGCGCTCAGTAAGCATGCAAACTTTACGTGGCCGAAGCGAGTTCTTTTATGCAAATCGAGGAGCGCGGTAGCCATAAAGAATCCTATCTTTTAAGCGCATAGAGCGAAAGCGCGATGATGGTCTTTGAATCTATCATAGTGGCTTGTATGCAAGCTTCAAGTGCCTCATTAAAGGGTACCCAGCGGATGTTCATAAACTCGTCGTCGTCACGGTTAATTTCTTCTTGGCTGAGCCCCGTTGCGACGTAAATGTGAAGGCGCTCGTCGCAAAATCCTGCGCTCGTGGCGATAGTGGTGAGATGGTGCACCTCGCGCGCAACGATGCCGGTTTCTTCTCGCAGTTCACGTTTGGCGCATTCGAGGGGGTCTTCTCCCAATTCCAGTTTGCCCGCGGGAATTTCACGCAGCACTTCGCCAAGCGCCGTGCGCCATTGGTCGACGAGAAGCACTTCGTCCCGTTCATTTATCGCAAGTACTGCGGTCGCGCCAGGGTGATGGATGATATCGCGCAGCGCGCTTTGGCCATTCGGCAGCTCAACTGTTTGCGTTTCAAGGTCGAAGATGCGGCCATGGTAAAGGGGCGTGTGCGTGAGTGTTCGCTCGACTAAATCTGGGTTAGCGGCCGTGAGCGGATGGATGACAGGCTCATGATTTGCCTCCGCGCCGTCGCCCGCGTCTGACGTTTCAGCGAGGTGCGCAAGCCGCATGCCACTGGCCAGCGCCTCTTTCGCAGGATTCTTTTTTGTGCGGTTGCGCAACTGCTTAAAGAACTCTTTGAGGAGCGTGGCGCTTTCTTCTTCGAGCACCCCTGAGTCAACTTCAAAACTGTGATTGAGGCGAGCGTCTTCGTGAACTTTGTAAAGCGTGCCCAGTGCGCCTGCCTTGGGGTCGGGAGCAGCATAGACGCAACGCGCAACGCGTGCTTGGTGCATAAGGCCCGCGCACATCACACAAGGCTCGAGCGTTACATAAACGGTGCAGTCTGATAGGCGCCAGCGCCCCAAATGCCGTGAGGCTTGCATGAGTGCAATGAATTCTGCGTGTCCCGCAGGATTGTTATCGATTTCGCGACGGTTGTAACCCGTGCCGACTATGGCGCCGTCACACACGACGACTGCTCCAATAGGCACCTCGCCCAGAGTCCCAGCCTCTTTTGCGAGGTCAAGAGCGTGTTGCATGAAATCGGAATCGGTGAGCACAAACAACCTCAATTCGCTGGGCAGAAATAAAAAAATTCAAAATATCCTCTCTATTCTATACCGTTTGAGTAAAAGTTATGCTATTCTAGTCCGCGCTATCCTTGATGGAGGGGTGGCAGAGCGGTTGAATGCAACAGTCTTGAAAACTGTCGTGCGGGCAGCCCCCGCACCGTGGGTTCGAATCCCACCCCCTCCGCCAGATGGCTTTTTTATTCTGCTCATAAGTAGAGTGAAAAATACCCGGAGAGCTGGCCGAGTCGGTTGAAGGCGCACGCCTGCTAAGCGTGTAAAGTGGTAAAACCGCTTTCGAGGGTTCGAATCCCTCGCTCTCCGCCATTTTTACTCGTGTTTCTTGACATTTATGATCGTTACTGGCAACATAGTATGTCGCTCGAACGAGTAATTTTGCGCCCTTACCTCAGCTGGATAGAGGGTCTGACTACGAATCAGAACGCCACAGGTTCGAATCCTGTAGGGCGCACCATTTAAACCTCAAATCGCACCCGAAAGGGTGCTTTTTTTATGTGCCCAAGCGCGGTGCAGTACAATATTTCTATGAGACGTATTGATTCGCACGTGCATATTTTTCCTGAAAAAGTCGCGCAAAAAGCTACTCAAAAACTAACAATTCCAGGCGTGCACCATCCTCACTACGATGGTACGCTTGAAGGCCTTATCGCCTCGATGGATCGTTTTGATATTGAGAAGTCGTGGGCGCTTCCTGTCGCAACGTCGGCAAGCCAAGTTGAGAGTATCAATAACTTTGTTGAGTCGATTACCACTGACCGCATTGTAAAATTTGGCGCAATCCACCCTGACGTTGAAGATGCTTACGAAACGCTTTCACATTTTCGTGAGCGCGGTTTCGTGGGATTTAAAATGCATCCTGATTATCAGATGTTTGTTCCTAATGAGGCTCGTATGGAGCCCATTTGGCGCGCTGCGGAGGATTTTGAACTTATTGCGTATTTCCATGCGGGAGATGACATGCTCCCCCGTACCAAGTTTGGAACTCCCAAGATTTTTGCCGAGTGCCTCGACACCTATCCAAAAGCTCGGGTGGCACTTGCTCACTTTGGCGGATTTGCCATGTGGGACGATGTTGAGGAGTATCTCATTGGTCGCGATGTGTGGCTCGACACTGCCTATACGCTTAGCCATCTTGACCATGCGCGTTTTGTTGATATGGCCCGCCGACACGGCTTTGATCATGTGATGTTTGGCACTGACGGCCCTTGGACCGATCCGGCTCGCGATTTAGCCTGGTTTGAGGAGTTTGGCCTCACTGACCAAGAAAAAGAACAACTTTTCTGGAAAACGTCCGAAGATCTTCTTGCGCTTGTCGCGCCGAAATAATAGTGTTGTAACCTCATTTTTAAATCTCAAGAAAAGGATAGCGCCGGAATGAAAATTATTGATACCCATACCCATGTGTTTCCTGACAACCTCGCTGCTCACGCTACGGGGGCCATTACCGTACCGGGGTTTTACGAACCTCACTATAACGGAACTCTTGGCGGTTTGATTGCCTCAATGGATTCTTTTGGCATCACACAAGCCTGGACGATTCCTGTTGCGACCAAAGCCAAGCAGGTAAATACCATCAATGACTTTGCGCAAACGCAGGTTGGCCACAGCCGCGTAGTGCCCTTTGGTGCGATGCATCCCGATGTTGAGAATCCTCGCGAGCTCTTGAGCACCTATCACGAGATGGGCTTTTCGGGCTTTAAGATTCATCCCGACTACGTGGCGTGCGCACCAACTGATCCGCGCATGGAGGCAATCTATGAGGCGGCAGCCGATTTTAACTTGATTGCGTATTTCCACGCTGGTGACGATGAGAACCATCACGATAAGTATGGCAGCCCGAGCGAGTTTGCTGCCGTGAACGAGCAGTACCCAGACCTCAAGATGGTCTGTGCGCACTTTGGAAGCCTTTGGATGTGGGATGAAGTCGAAGAGAACCTCGTTGGGCGCGATAACATCTGGTTCGATACCGCTTACACGTTTGGTGATCGTGGCATCTCTGCCGAGCAGTTCTTGCGCATGGCGAAGGCGCACGGCTACGACAAGATTACCTTTGGTACTGACGGACCTTGGACCGATCCGCAAGACAGCCTCGACTTCATAAAGAAGAATGCGGCAAACATTGCTGACAGCGATCTTGAGTGGTGGATGCATGGTACTGCTGAGCGCTTGCTCGAGCTTGCTCAGTAATTTTGTGCGAAATTAAATAAGATCTATTGTGAAGAACGGCTCAGCTGAGCCGTTCTTCTTTTTTCAAGACGCCAGATAATCTTCAATCTTGAATTTTTGAACTAACCTGATAGAATTTTAGTAAACCTCCGATATAAGTAATATTTTGCGGAGGTTTACTAAAATAGAACAAGAGGTAGAAATATGTTGATGTCTTATCGTGAGTGTATTAAGAAATATGGCAATCAATACCAAATAGATAAAGAGATAACGAGCGGAAAACTGTTCAAGTTGGATGTTGGCGTATATTCGGATATGCATGTTTCGGAACTTGCTGTTGTTTCGTATAAGTACCCTCAGGCAGTTTTTACCATGAATAGCGCTTTTTATTATCATGCCCTAACAGATGTAATTCCTGATAAGTATCACCTTGCTACTTTAAAAGATGCTCATAAAATTGTGAATGAAAAAGTGAAACAGTATTTTTTGAGGGATGATAAGTTCGCTATTGGAGTAACAACTACTAAGTATCAAAATACGGAAATCCGAATATATGATCGAGAACGAATGCTGATTGAACTCATTCGTAATAAAAATTCGCTTCCGTTTGATTACTACAAAGAGATAATCGAAAGCTATCGGAATATTGCCCAAGAGTTAGATATTGAAAAAATGCAGGGGTATCTCGCCCGGATCTCAAAGCAAAACTACATTGCAGAAACCATCCAATTGGAGGTTTTTTGATGATAGATATTTTGAACTTGATTAATGAGGCAAAACGAGGTGGTTACAGCGAGGCGAATGCAGAAGCTAAAGTCTCCCAAGACATTATCTTGATGCTAATTTCTCGCAGCACGTTTAGTAAGAATGTTGCGGTAAAAGGTGGCGTTGTTATGCGGTGCCTGTCAAATGATATGAGACGTGCTACCCAAGACTTAGATCTTGATTTTATTAAATTCTCTTTGGAGGACGACTCAATAGAGACGTTTGTGAAAAAGTTGAATTCCGTCGGAGTGATTTCTATTAATCGGTACGGCAAAATCGAAGAACTGAACCAACAGGACTATCACGGGAAGCGTATTTTTGTTGAGCTAACAGATGAGAGCGGATATGTCTTAAAAACCAAAATAGATCTAGGCGTTCATGCAAAACTAGAAATAGTCCAAGAAGAATTTTGCTTTGATGTTGGGCTGAATGATGAAAGCGTGAGTTTGCTTATCAACTCTAAAGAGCAAATGTTTGTTGAAAAGTTGCGTTCGCTTTTGAAATTCGGTCCGTTTTCAACGCGTTACAAAGACATATTTGATATCTATTTTCTTTCTTCTCGTGTTGATAATGACAGACTGTTCGGTTGTATTGAACAGATTATTTTTGATGATGAGAAGATGAGAGAAAACAATATGGCCGATATTATTAATCGCGTCAAAAATACCTTTAAAGATAAAACGTATGTATCAAGGGCTGAAAAATCACAGAAAAATTGGCTCGATGAGGATCTGGATACCGTTCTGGACAGGATAGTTTCCTTTTTAAAGAGCATTGCGTAAAGCATGCTTTTGAGGAGGTCTTGTGCAACGCGTATTGAGCCTTGGACAAAGAAAAAGCGGCTCGTAAGAGCCACTTTTTATATCTATTCGCTTATTTGCTTGCGCGCGTCGAGCTCGTCGAGATCGTACGGCGTTTCTTGGTAAACGCAGTAGTTCACCCAATTGCTGAACAAAAGGTTGGCGTGCGCGCGCCATGTTACTTGTGGTTTGAGTGTTGTGTCGTCATAGGGGAAGTAATTGTGCGGTACATCGATGTCGAGGCCGCTAATCTTATCGCGCTCGTACTCTTTTTTGAGCGTGTCCCCATCATATTCCGCATGACCCGTCACAAATACTTTACGTCCATCTTTTGAGGCGACAAGATAGGCGCCTGCCTCGTCAGAATAGGCGAGGAGCTCAAGATCTTCGCAGTCGATGATGTCTTGATAAAGCACGGTGGTGTGGCGTGAGTGTGGCGCGTTGAACACATCGTCGAACCCTCGGGTCAACTTGTTTTTGTCATCGGTCACAGAGTGCTGGAAGATGCCAAAGACTTTTGAGCTCAGGGTACGCTTATCAATACCGTAGTAGTGAAAAAGGCCTGCCTGTGCGGCCCAACAGATATGAAGCGTTGAATATACGTTCTTCTGAGCCCAGTCCAAGATGCTCGTAAGTTCGTCCCAGTATTCGACTTCAGTAAACGCGCGGTGCTCAACGGGCGCGCCCGTAATGATAAGTCCGTCCCAGTTTTTGTCGCGTACCTCATCAAAGGTGTTGTAGAAAATATTGAGGTGGAGCGGGTCGATGTGCGTTGGCTGATAGGTTGCTGTCTGCAAGAACGTCACTTCGATTTGTAGGGGAGAGTTACTCAGCACGCGCAACAGTTGCGCCTCGGTGGCCTCTTTTGTCGGCATCAAATTCAAGACGAGAATCTTCAGCGGGCGGATATCTTGCATCGCCGCGCGCTTGTCGGTCATGACAAACACGTTTTCTTGAGCAAGTATGTCGACTGCGGGTAATCCGTCATGAATTTTTACTGGCATAGGTCTTCCTTCTTATCAAAAGAGTTGTGCTGTTGTGATTGTGGTGGTGCTTTAGGCGTTGAGCGCTTGCTCGAGGTCTTCGATAATATCGCGCACGTCTTCAATGCCAACGCTGAGGCGAATCATGCCGGGCGTTACGCCTGCCGCTGCCAACTGTTCATCATTCATTTGACGGTGGGTGTGGCTGGCAGGATGCAAAACGCAGGTGCGCGCGTCTGCAACATGCGTAACGATAGCGGCGAGTTTAAGCGCGTCCATAAATTTCACAGCCGCCTCTCTGCCACCTTTGATGCCAAACGAGATGACACCGCATGAGCCATCGGGCAGGTATTTTTGTGCCAACTCATAGTAGCGGTCGCCTTTGAGGCTCGGATAGTTAACAAACTCAATGTCATCGCGGGCGCTCAGCCACTGGGCAATCGTTTGCGCATTCTCGCAGTGCTTATGCATGCGGAGCGGTAAGCTCTCCAAACCGAGGTTTACAAGAAACGCGTTTTGGGGTGACTGGATGCTGCCAAGGTCGCGCATGAGTTGTACGGTGGCCTTGGTGATGTAAGCGCCTTTGCCGAAACTTTCGGTGTAGGTGACGCCATGGTAAGACTCATCAGGCGTGGTGAGGCCAGGGAATTTATCTGCGTAGGCATTCCAGTCAAAGTTGCCGCTATCAACAATCGCTCCACCAACAGCGGTGGCGTGGCCGTCCATATATTTGGTTGTTGAGTGCGTCACAATGTCTGCGCCCCACTCAAAAGGACGGCAGTTGATAGGAGTGGCAAAGGTGTTATCAACAATGAGGGGCACACCTGCTTCGTGAGCGAGTGCTGCAAATTTCTCAATGTCGAGCACCGAAAGCGCAGGGTTGGCGATAGTCTCGCCAAAAACGCACTTGGTGTTGGGCTGAATTGCCTTCTTGAGTTCTTCAAGAGGAGCGTCTTGGTCAACGAATGTGACATCGATGCCCATCTTTTTCATCGTCATGCCAAAGAGGTTAAACGTGCCTCCATAGATTGAGGCGGCCGAAACGATGTGGTCGCCAGCGCTGCAGATGTTAAACGTCGCAAAAAAGTTGGCAGCTTGACCCGATGAGGTAAGCATGGCGGCCACGCCACCCTCGAGGTCGGCAATGCGCGCCGCAACC
>CALLZE010000134.1 GCA_937858655.1 uncultured Coriobacteriales bacterium | reverse complement strand
AACATGAGCTGTTCGGCGCGCTCTTTAGTGTAGGAGACAGGCGCCATCACGTCGACTTCGCCTGATGAGAGTGCTTTGTAGGCATCCTGCAAAGGGTATATTTTGGTGACAAAGCTCCAGCCAGTCTTTTTTTCGAGTGCCTTGAGATACTCACCACCGTAACCATTTATCGCGTTACTGTTGCGATTGGGAAACCAAAAGCCATCACGAGTGATGGCTATACGGACGGTTCGTTTTTCTTTTTGGTTATCAGTGGTATTCGTTGATGCGGGTTTGTCGACGCCCTTTTGCGTACGCTCAACTATTTTATTGTTTTGATTTTCACGTATAAGGTATACGCCACCAATAACAAAGAGGATAGCAAAAGTAATAATAGCAATACAGAGCGGACCGAGCTTGATGCGAATCCCGAAAAATACCCCTCCCATTGCAGTTAATTATATTCGAGTAGATGAATAATAGATAATTCTTATAGAAAATTTGTTATGAATTTCATGCGATAGAAATTGTGCTATACTTGGTGTCCGCTTCATATATGAGGCCAACCCCTTAAAGGGGGTGACTGGTTTCGACATGTTGTGTTCGAAGGAAGAAGCAAGCCGAGGTCTCCTCGCCTCGTTAAACAGGGGTACGACCAGTATAACTGGCAACAATAAATTAGCTCTCGCTGCTTAATTGTCAGCGACGTCAACCTAGGGGATATCCCCGCCGCTAGCACGACGCCACTCAGGGGATTGCCGCTCAAAGTGTAGGCTGTATATTTGAGTGTAAGCTGAAACGGCCATGAGAGAAAAACAGCATGTTGCTCGGTAGTTTTTCTTTCGAGATTTTTCGAGCAACTGAGCTTGGAGATGCTTTCTTGCGTGTGCAATGTGGACGTGGGTTCGATTCCCACCACCTCCACCAGTTATGTCTAGTGCCCTACGGTTAAAAGTGGGGCACTATTATTTTTTGCGAGCATTAAATGGTTAAGATTATTCGTTCAAAGAGAAAATCAATGAGCCTGCAAGTACTTGATACGTGCGAGGTTATCGTCCGCGTTCCGGTGCATATGCCAGAGACGCGCGTTAAAGCTTTTGTTGATGCTCATGAAGAGTGGATTGAGTGCGCTCTCGAGAAGGCCCGCGTGCGGCGTGAATCGACGATATTTGTCACCCCAGAAGAAGCGGAAGTCTTACGCTCAAAGGCGAAAGAGGTCCTCATTCCTCGCGTCTATGAACTCGCGCAGCAATTTGGGTTTAAGCCTTGTGGCGTGACGATTCGTCATCAAAAAACGCGTTGGGGCTCGTGCTCAGCGCGCCAAACACTCTCGCTCAACTGCCAACTCATGCTGCTTCCTGAAGAACTGCGGGACTATATTATTGTGCATGAACTTTGCCACCTTAAACACCTTAATCACGGCCCAGCGTTTTGGGCTTTGGTGCAAAAATGCCTTCCTAATGCGCTGACTTTGCGTCGAGAATTGCGTACCTATATAATTCAACCGCTTGATAATAAGCACGTACATGAGGAGTTGCTGTGAATATTAGTGACGATGTTTTTGCGTTGTCTTGGGTGGCAGACGAGTTATTCAAGGCCGAGGGAATTGAGAATCGCTTGCCTGTTATCGGGCACATTGATGGTCCTTGGACGCGCCTGTGTCGCGCAATCACTTGGAAAGAGGCGCTTGCTCTGAGCGCAGACGCGAGCGCGCTGAGCTGCGCTCTCGAAGCCTATAACGGGGAGATACTGAGTCAGATTAAACAACTTGAGCCAGATGAGCGCGTTGTTATCGCGGACGATATTTGTTCGGGGGCCGGTTGGCTACTTGAGCCAGCTGTTGCGCGCGGTGTGTTAATGCCACTCTATGAGTGTTATGTGAATGCTTTCGACCGCATGCTTGGGTTTCATAGTGATGGAAATATTTCCGAGCTATTTCCTGACTTATCCGCCGCTGGATTTCATTTTGTGCATCTCGCGTCGGTAAATTACGTTGACCTTCCCGCAATTGTTCACAGCGCTCAAGCGCACGCACTGGTCCCTTACGGTGGCGTGAGCACCGAGACCATTTCTCAGGGGCCGCTTTCTTCTGCTCTGCGCGCAATGCTCGCAGAACTGGTCCAGGACCAGGGCCTTATTGTGTGCGATGACGCTGGCCTTACCACAGGTGAGCAACTTGACGCGTTTTTACTTGAACTGAGCTCGATTCCTCTATACTAGAGGCGAGGAGACAATATGATGCAAGATATTATGAATGCAAAAGCGCCGATTGGTGTCTTTGACTCGGGGCTCGGAGGACTCACTGTTGCGCGTGCTATCGCGCATGAACTTCCTCATGAGCAGATTGTCTATTTGGGCGATACTGCTCGCTGCCCTTATGGGCCAAAAGAGCCAGCGGATGTGCGCACCTATGTGCTTGAGATTTGCTCTTTCTTCGAAAAGCAGGGCGTTAAGCTGATTGTCATCGCATGTAATACTGCAACGGCCGCAGGCCTTGCTGTTGCGCAGCAGGTGTTTTCGATTCCTGTTATTGGTGTCGTTGAGCCAGGTGCTCGCGCCGCGGTGCGCGCAACGCACAATCGAAAAATCGGCGTCATCGGAACTGATGGCACGATACAATCGGGCATTTACTCCAATGCGGTTCGCGCACTCGATGCTGGTGTCACTACCTATTCGGTCGCGACTCCGCTTTTCGTAGAAATCGTTGAAGAGGGTTTGTTGTTCGATTCGCAATCAAACCCACACGTTGATGCAGAAACCAGTGATGTGTACATACGTCCTCAGTTTTACTCCATTGCGCGCGGTTACCTCAAGCCGCTCAAGCGCGGTTACCTCAAGCCGCTCAAGGCTTCTGGTGTCGACACTCTTGTTTTAGGTTGCACGCATTTCCCTTTGCTCTCAACGGCAATCGGGCAGGTTATGGGTGCGGACGTTTCACTTATTTCTTCGGCTGATGAAATGGCTGATGAAGTGGCATCCACGCTTGAACGTAGGGGAGATGCCTCAACAATGGGATTTCCTCAGCACAAGTTTTTCACCACCGGTGATGTTGAGGATTTCAGAAAACTTGGCTCCCGTGTTTTTGGTAAACAAATTAACGATGTGAGCCATTTGAGTGTTACCGAACTTGAAAAGTATAATCCGCAAGGAATAGCTTCAAAAAACTGTTAATAAGAAGGAGTCTTCATGCGAAATAATAATCGCGCAAATGATGAATTGCGCTCGCTCTCACTCAGAAAAAACGTACTTCAAAATGCTTTTGGTTCATGCTTTGTTGAGTGTGGAAACACGCGAGTATTGTGCGCTGCTACCATCGAAGAAAGTGTACCAACGTGGCGCAAGGGCAAAGGACTCGGTTGGGTGACGGCGGAGTATTCGATGCTACCAGCCGCAACTTCTCAGCGCACTAAACGTGAGCGCAAAGGCGCGTGAGCGTAAAGGCGCCAAAGGGCGCACGATGGAAATTGAACGCCTCATCGGCCGTTCGCTGCGCACGATTTGTGATCTTTCTGCGCTTGGCGGTGAGGTTACCATTACGGTTGATTGTGATGTCATTCAGGCAGATGGAGGAACACGCACGGCATCCATAACGGGAGCCTATGTTGCTCTTGTTGAGGCGCTTAAAGCCTGGCAGCTTGCGGGTAAGATCGAAACGCTTCCACTTCTTGGGCAAGTCGCAGCGGTAAGCGTAGGCATGGTTGACGGTGAACTTATGCTCGATTTGGATTACAACGAAGACTCCCGCGCTGAAGTCGATATGAATGTTGTGATGGATGACAAAATGCGCTTCATTGAAGTGCAGGGAACAGGTGAGCAGATTCCGTTTGATCGTGAGAAACTCAATGGTTTGCTTGATCTCGCTCAAAGTGGCGTTCAGCAACTTCAAACTCTGCAGCGCTCAGTTCTCGAGGACGAGGATTAGATATGACACACAAGATTGTGGTTGCTACGGGCAATGCGCACAAGATTACTGAGATTAGCGCGGCATTGCGTGTACCTGGGCTCGAGTTTGTCTCTATCTTTGAGGTGGTTCCCGATTGGCCTTCTCCGATTGAAGATGGCAATTCATTTGAAGCGAATGCCGCAATTAAAGCAATGGCAGCGTTTGATGCGAGTGGACTGCCAGCCCTTGCGGATGATTCGGGTCTTGTGGTTGATGCTCTTGACGGCGCGCCCGGTATTTTTTCGTCACGCTACGGCGGCGAAGAGGGCAATGACGCGCTCAATAATGAAAAACTTCTGCATGAGCTCGAGGGGATAGCATTAGCCGACCGCACCGCTCGATTTGTATCGTCACTCGTTCTTGTGGGGCTTGATCAGATTGACGAAAATGCTTCCGCGTATCTGTGTGTCGAGGGCACCGTCGAGGGGATCATGGCTCAGGCTCCGCGCGGGGAGAATGGCTTTGGATATGATCCTCTCTTTCTTCCTTATGCTGTTCCGGGAAAAACTATGGCAGAGCTCACCCTAGAAGAGAAAAATGAGATAAGTCACCGAGGTAGCGCCCTGCAAAAACTCAAGGAAGCGCTGCGTGAAGAGAAATTATTTTCGTGAAGAAATTTCGCGGTTTCACTTGCACTCTATGTCCAGTCTGCTATACTCTTTTCTTGCCGCTTTAAGGCTAAAGTTTGAGGACGAAGTGGCGAAGTCGGGGTGTAGCGCAGTTTGGTAGCGCATCTGGTTTGGGACCAGAGGGTCGCAGGTTCGAATCCTGTCACCCCGACCATTATGCGGACGTAGTTCAATTGGTAGAGCCTCAGCCTTCCAAGCTGATTGTTGCGAGTTCGAGTCTCGTCGTCCGCTCCATTGACATATTTACACGCGTCGAGATCGAAGTTTCTCGCTTGAGCGTTATCGGCGCAATAATGCGCGCCCGTAGCTCAGTTGGATAGAGCAGGAGACTTCTAATCTTCAGGTCGGGGGTTCGAGACCCTCCGGGCGCGCCAAACATATGGTGGGTATAGCTCAGCTGGTTAGAGCGCTGCACTGTGGCTGCAGAGGCCGAGGGTTCGAATCCCTTTACCCACCCCAAGTTTATTCTTGCCAAACATTACGTTTGGCATTTTTTGTATCTCACCACTGATTTATGCTCTTAAACAGATATATGCAGCCTGTTTTGCTCATATTTGAGAGAATAGAAATAACTCAATAGTGGAGGCAGAGATGAACTGGAAGACTTTCTTTAGAACCAATCTAGAAATTATGCACCCTTACGCGCCAGGCTTGCGCGGCTCAGAAGTGCGGGAAAAAACACACTGCGACGATGTGCTGAAGATATCAAGTAATGAAAATCCTTATCCTCCTTTCCCAAGGGCACTTGAAGCCGGCGCTCAGATTTTGCCCTATCTGAATCGGTATCCTGATGGCTCTTCAAGAGATTTGCGCAGGCGCCTCTCTGAAAAATATGGGGTAGATTATCAAAATATTATTATTGGAAATGGCTCAAATGAGCTCCTTATCCAAATTGCTGAAAGCTGTCTTGTGCCCGGTGATGAAGTGGTGTATTGCTGGCCCAGTTTCGTGGTGTACCGCATTGGCTGTCAGCTTATGGGAGCAACGCCAATAGAATTGCCTCTCGATGCTCAAGGGTCTTTTGATTTAGACGCAGTGCTTACGGCCATCACCGAAAAGACCAAGATAATCTTTCTCTGCAACCCCAATAATCCCTCAGGAAACATCTATACCAAAGATGCTTTTGATGCTTTTATGACTCAGGTGCCTGATCATGTGCTTGTATGTGTTGACGAAGCGTATGCAGAATATTGCACTGATGAGCGCTATGAAAGCGCTATCAAGCATTTTGATGGCAAGCGTCCTCTTGTCATTTTGCGTACGTTCTCAAAAATCTATTCGCTTGCGGGCGCGCGCGTAGGGTTTGCGTTTGCCCCCGTTGAACTCGTTGAGGCGCTCGATAAAATTCGCGAACCTTTTAATACCAATACGGTTGGTCAGGCAATGGCGTATTACTCTCTTGATGATGACGCGGAACTCGATCGTCGTATTCAAGAAAATCATCAGGCGCGCACTTTGTTCTCCCAAGCGCTTATTTCGTGGGGACTAAACTTTGTGCCTTCGCACACCAACTTCGTTTTTGTGTATTTCAAAAACCCTCAAGAAGTATTTGAGGCTCTCCTTGAGCAGGGAATTATTGTGCGCAATTTTGCCCATGCCAGCGCGCTGAGAATTGGAATTGGAACCCTTGAAGATACCGGCCGCTTAATTGATGCTTTTGAAAAGCTTCGCGAGCAGGGAATAATCTCATAAAGAGCGCCTTCAACGCGCATAAGAGCGAGCCAATCGGCTATAATGACAGTATGAATATGTCACAATGCGCTCGTTTTGAGAGCAAGTTTGCTTTGCCTCAAGCGAGCGTTTTGAACAAATGTGGGAGTATGCATGATTATTGCAATTGATGGGCCTGCTGGCTCAGGTAAGTCTACGGTTGCGAAGTGCGCAGCTGGTCAACTGAATTTTCATTATCTCGATACGGGCGCTATGTATCGGGCTTTAGCGGTGTGCGCCGTACGCAATGGTATAGACTTTGGCGACGAGACGGCCCTTGTCGATGTATGTGGAAAATATCCCATCACGTTTGGCTATAAAGAAGGCGAAGTGCTCCCGTCAAAGGTTTTTCTTGATAAAGACGATGTTTCAGACTCAATCCGAACGCCGGAAATTGATAAAGCGGTGAGTCCCGTTTCGGCTCATCAGCGTGTCCGTGACGCGCTCGTTGAACAGCAGCGTCGCATTGCTCAGGGCGAGGACTACGTTGTTGAGGGTCGCGATATCGGGACGGCTGTATTTCCTAGCGCTGAAGTGAAGATTTTTATTACGGCATCGCCTGAAGAGCGCGCCCAACGTCGAGCGCTTCAAAATCATGAACGCGGTATGGAAGACAATTACGATAAAATTTACCAAGCAATTTTGGTTCGTGATAAAGCTGATACGGAGCGCACGGTATCGCCTTTGCGCCCCGCGGATGACGCGACCATTATTGATACGACCAACATGACTCTCGAAGAGGTTATTGAGGCAGTGGTGACGTTAGCGAGACGTTCTTGGAAAGATGAGCGATGAATCACCAAGACAGACGAGGTCTTCCTTTTAAGGGGGAAGGCGCGCCGAAACATTGGGCGCTCATGAAATGGGCCTATGTGCTCATTAGCCTTCCGATTTTGGGAATGTATCGTGTTGAAGCCATGAACGAGGATAATATTCCTGACGGTCCTTGTATTTTGGCGGGCAATCACGTGAGCTATATGGACGCAGCCGTATTGTGGTCGATGATGCCCAAGGGACCTTTGCATTTTGTAGCTAAAGAAGAACTTTATAAAAGTAAATTCTTGGCGTGGGCTCTTGATAATCTCGGTGTGCTCCCCGTGTCTCGTGGTACCGCTGACCGTACGATGATTTCTCGCTGCAAGGCACTTTTGCAGGCAGGTGACCGTGTTGCGATTTTTCCTGAGGGAACACGCGGCCGCGAGCGCGAGAATCTTGATGAGCTAGGCCAAGCGCAAAACGGTGCTGCTTTTTTGGCACAGCATGCGAAGGTTCCCATCATTCCGGTGGGTATCGAGGGCACTGAGAAGATAATGCCAAAGGGTGCCAAGTTTCCGCGCTTCCCGAAGGTGGTCGTGAACTTTGGCCATCCGATTTCGGCTGATGATTTTGAAGGTAGCAGACGCGAAAAGCTTGATGCCTTAACGCAGAACGCAGCAAACTATGAAAGAAATCGTCGCACTTCGCGACACCGCTCGTGTTGAGATTGAGAAAAGAAAGGGTCGCGCATGAAAGTCATAGTCGCAAAACATGCAGGTGTTTGCTACGGTGTGCAGCGCGCTCTTGATTTGGCGCAAAAAACGGTGGCCGAAACACCCGAGAGGGAAGTGCATAGTCTTGGCCCCCTCATTCATAATCCCCAGGCTGTCGAGCAGCTCCACCAAAGCGGCGTTGAAGTGGCAGGAGCGGTGGACGATGTAGAGCGTGGAGCATTAATTATTCGTAGCCACGGAGTTGCACCTGAGGTTATCGCTCGCGCAAAAGAGCGTGGGCTTTCGGTCGTTGACGCAACGTGGATGCGACCTGTCCTCATGTGAGCAAAGCGCAAGAAGCTGCGCGCGTGCTGGCGAGTGAAGGATACTCTACGGTTATTGTAGGCGAGGCAGACCATCCAGAGGTTGCGGGCATCAAGGCCTATGCGGGCGAGGATGCACTTGTGATTTCGGATGCGAGTGAACTGCCGGCTCGAATACCATCGCGTCGTGTGGGCGTTGTCGTTCAAACCACACAGGTGGAAGAAGTGTTAAATGATGTTGTGTGCTCTTTATTACCACGCACAAATGAGCTGCGAGTATATAACACCATATGTAGCGCAACCTCGCTGCGTCAACAGGCAGCTCGCGAATTGGCTGCCCAAGTTGATGTGGTTGTCGTTGTTGGTGGGCATAACTCTGGTAATACAACACGTCTTGCCGAGATTTGCCGTGAAGTGAATCCGCGGACTCATCACGTAGAAACTGCTGATGAGGTGCGTGCTGAGTGGTTTGATTGCGCGCGAGTTGCCGGCGTAACCGCTGGGGCATCAACGCCTGATGAGCAGATGCAAGGTGTCATACAGAAAATTGAAGGAATGGATATAGGCTAATGGCGGATTCAAACATGACTCTCGCTCAAGATGACGCAAAACATGCTTATGAGACGCTGCGAGAAGGCGTTGGAGCGGTTATTGCGTCAGTTGTGGAAGGTTCACCGGCCGAGCGTGCTGGACTTGAGGCGGGCGATACGCTGGTAAGCCTCAACGGCATCGCTCCTCGCGATATTCTTGATTGGTATTGGGCAAGTGATGAAAACAGCGTTGACCTTGAGGTGCGTGATTCTCAGGGAGATAGACATGAAACAGTTATTGAGCGTGAGCGTGGCGAGGAGTGGGGCATAGAGTTTGAGTCACTCGTTTTTGATAAGGTCCGCCGCTGCGCGAATGATTGCACCTTTTGCTTTATGACTCAACTACCGCGTGGCATGCGCTCATCGCTGTACTTGAAGGATGATGATTATCGCCTCTCATTCTTGCAGGGCAATTTTGTCACGCTCACTAATTTAAACGATGAAGATATTGAGCGCATAAAAGTAATGAATATTTCGCCTCTCAATGTCTCATTCCATGCGTCAAATGATACGGTGCGCGAAATGCTCGTCGGCCGCAATGCGCAAAAAGGCAAAGAAAACTTCGTCAAGTTGGCTGAGGCTGGCATACAGATGAATGTTCAAATCGTACTTGTGCCTGACTGCAATGATAAAGAAGTGCTCGATGAGACCATTGAGTGGCTCACAGCC
>CALLZE010000133.1 GCA_937858655.1 uncultured Coriobacteriales bacterium | reverse complement strand
CTACACGACGCTCTTCCGATCTTGACAGAGCCCCGAGCCGAGTGAAAATATGAGTGAAATAAGCTTATCCATGCGCATCTCCTCGGAAAAGTAGTTTCAAAAAATGGTCGGGGCGACAGGATTTGAACCTGCGACCTCTCGGTCCCGAACCGAGCGCGCTACCAAGCTGCGCTACGCCCCGAAAATGCGCAGTAACTAGAATATCACTTTTGCTTGTGTCCCAAACACAAAGAAAAAGGGCTCCCGAAGGAGCCCTTTTAACTTTTGTCAAACCGCTTTACTTGCGAGGCAAGTTAACGTGGCAGTGTGAGCAGTATGTCTCTTGGTGGCACTTGTAGCAATTATCAGCGCCATCCTTGTGAACGACCGTTGGATGGTAATACATCCACTGCTTGCCCTCTACACTCTTCGTATGGTGACATGCGTCACAGAAGCGAGTTGAGTGGCAGGTTGCACACATCTTCTTGGTATACGTCTTCTTCTCGAACTGAGTCTTGTGCTCAAACTTCTGAGCTGAAGACTTGTTGATCTTGTGAGGCATATCCAACTTGTGGCAACTCTTACAGGTCTTGCTGTTTGGCAGGCTTGCTGCATCGCCGCTATGACAGAAGGTACAGGTCTCTGAATCTTTGTCATAGGCCGTTGCGTGGAGGCCGCCCTTAACGAACTTCTTTGCCTTATGAGAATCTGGCAAGACGCGATTCTTCATATGGCATGAAGTACAATCGCTCTTCTTGTGGCATGGGCCAACACACGTGTCGTAGCCGTTCTTATTAACCGAGCTACCGTGTACCGAAATCCAAGACTTCGAGGTTGAAGATCCAACATGGTGACAGTTGCTGCAGACCTGCTTGAAGTTATGACACTTCTTACACTTAGCGGCATCCTGCTTCGAGTGGAACTTCTTAAAGCTGTCAGAGTGAGGCATCGTCATACCATGGCAGTTCTGGCAGAACTGAGCGTTCACGCCGCCAGTACCGTGGCAGATCTCGCACTGTTTCGTAGACTTCTGAGCCTCAAGCGCATGCTTTGCGGTCACTTGAGCATCGGTCTTACCATAAACAGTCATGCTTGGTTTAGCTGCATAAGTAAAGTTTGCAACCTTATGCGATGCTGGTGGATTCTTCATCTTGCTGTGGCAGTCGCTACAGAACTTAGCTGTATGACACTGCTTGGTGCAAGACTCGATACCTGACTTAGCAACGGCCTTTGCATGCTGACCATTCGTCCAACTCTGAGTCGAATCATACGTCCAGTTAACTTCTTTGCCATGGTGACAAGAGTTACAGAAGTCGGTCTTGTTGTTATCGCCATGACACATTACGCATTTCTTGGCGAGTTCAGGGTTCTTTGCCTGAGTGCTGTGGTCTTTGAGGAATGCTGTTGTATGAGGCATCTCAACACCATGGCACTTATCACAGAAAGTCTTCTGGTCGTGGCAGGTGTAACAACGATTAACTGTTCCAACCGGCGCAACTGGCCACTCAAACTTGCTTTCTGCCTTTTGATCCTTTGTCGTCAAAAGCTTATTAACGTAATTCGTCTTAGCAAGAGCGTCTGGTGATTTTACACCTGACTCTTCTTCAACTTCTTTAACATGCTTCGTCTCTTCAAGTGCCAACTCACCATGCTTCTTCATGAAGTCTGCAGTCTGATGGTCTGAAGGCTTAAGTTTGAAGTCTTTAGGATGACACGTTGCACAGGTTCCAGGGGCAGGTGAACCTTTTTCGAGGCCGTGACAGCGATAGCATGCAGTCATCTTCATGAAGTTATCGTGACCGCCATTGAGCTTGCCAGTCTTAGGGTCAGAGTTTTGGAACTCATAACCCTCTTCGTTGTGAGCCACGCGATTGTGGCACATGGTACAACGAACACCACTGTCGGTGTGGACAGTGTGGTCGATGATGATTCCACTGCTCGCATTCACGACACGATTCTTCATGTCATGGCACTGAGTACACTGCGTGTCTGGGAACATCTTCTTGTTAAGCGACACTTCGCTTTCCCCATTTAATGGGATTGAGTAAGTGCCTGCTACGGTCATTGGCAACTCCGCAAGTGCCTCTGCTTTGTGAATCAAGTAGGCCACTACATTGGCATTGGCAGGCATATGACATGAAACACAAGACACCTTCGAGTGAGATGAACGATTGTACGTGTTAATCGAATCGTCTTGTACTTTGTGGCAAATCTCTGCACAGAACCAATAGGAAGTCGTTGCGCCGACCATGACGACCATAACCAAGCAAAGAATGGCCAGGGTTACACCTGTCCAGATAATTGCTCGTGGCCGTGTCACTGGGTTTTTAAACGCAGTGATTGGGTGAAAGGCCATACGTATCTTCTCCTTATTCTTGCCCCGACATAAGGTGAACCATCACAGATTCTCCTTATCCATTACACATATACTGCACTTTACTCGACTTCGCGGTTAAAAACAACAGATAAGCGGGCATTTTTCTTAGAAATGTTTCCATTTATTCTGCAAAAATGTTTAGATATAAATGTGTTGAAAAATCTAAATAAATCAGTGGAGGACACTATGTTTGGCAGAAAAAAATCATCTCTTGAAAACGTGGAGAAAACAATTGAACTGAAGGTCTATGACAAGGCCATCGATATGAGTTGTTTTTCTGGAGGTTGAGGCCCCTCTTGGTCTCAGGCTGAGATTGTAGCAATGGTAGATGACGAAATTCAGCGTCGTTATCCTCAAGCAGTCATAAATTACTTTGACATCAAAGATGACCCTTCCCTTCTGCCCGCCGACATCGCAGCAGAAGTTGAGAGCAAGGGACTCTTTTGGCCCATCACCGTACTCAATGGACTCATTAAATACGATGGAATGATGACGCTACCAAAAGCCATCGCCATTATCGAAGAAGAACAAGACCGACTCGATCGCCTAAATGGCGCCCCCGAAAGCGACTGGAAGCGCGAAGAATAACTCTATTAATTTGAACTGGGAGAAATGTCCGTATCAGGCACTGCGTTTCCGTTATCGTCGAGCGCAGGAATGCCATTTCCTTGTTGAACGACAACGGGTTGCTGAACTGAAGTAGAAGCCGGCTTTACTTCGATGACGCAACCCGTTTTTGGTCGAATCTCGATAGCGGCCTGCATATATCTCGACCACAATTGGGCAGGATAACTACCTCCTGTAACCGAAATCCCTCTCACATTCTTCATCTCAACCTGAGCTTGTGGATAGCCCATCCAAACCGCAGTTGATACGCCATGGCTCCAACCACAGAACCAAGCGTCACGGAAAGACTGTGTTGTACCAGTCTTACCCGCGGAATACTCACTGATTTTTGAGGAAACTCCCGTTCCGCTGCTCACGACATCATGAAGGATGTTTGTCGTTGTATGGGCGATACGCTTTGATACAACTTGGGGTTGTTCTACTTTTTGACGGTAAACCACTTTATTATTACGATCCACGATCTTAACGAGTGGACTAGCTGTGACTTTTTTGCCGTCGTTGCCTATCGTTGCGTAGGCGCTTGCCATCTCAAGCGGCGATACTCCATATTTCAATCCACCAAGGGCAATAGCAGGGTCAGCGTCGATTTGACTTGAGAAACCAAAACGCTTCGCTAAGTTTGCGACATTCTTAGGGCCAATTTTCATAATCATGCGAGCATACACAGTATTAACCGAGTGGACAGTGGCATCGTGAACCGTCATCACGCCATACCCTTGGCCATCGTTGAAGTTCGAAACATTCCACATTTCATTTTTTACTTTGACGCTATAGGGAGCAGATGAAAAACCTTGACTTGGCGAGATCCCTTTCTCAAGACCTGCCATCAGCGTAAAAGGCTTGAAAGCAGAACCGGGCTGGCGCTTTCCTTGCACCGCTAAATTGTATTGACTTTTCGCCCAATCACGGCCGCCAACCAATGCCAACACGGCACCATCACTTTGGCGCACTGACACAATGGCAACTTCAGGTTCATTGGAAGCGCAGAAGGTCTTTGATGTTGCCTCAGCGTCTTTTTGCAGTTCAGGATCAAGCGTCGTATAGATTTTTAATCCACCGTGGTTGAGGGCTTCCTCGCCCAAATTCGCGATAACTTGACGCTTGGCATAATCAACGAAGTATGGATAAATAATTACATCTTTTTTGCGCTCGGTACGAATGACACCCAATTCCTTAATTACCGCCGCATCATACTCCTGCTGAGAAATCTTTCCCTGCTGAAGCATAGCCTCAAGAACCATATCGCGGCGCGCTTTTACGGGCGCGGGATCATCAAAGGCATCATAGGCACCTGGAGAGCGCACCAAACCAGCAAGCATCGCCGCTTGGTCGAGCGACAAATTTTGTACAGGCACATTGAAATAAGTTTTTGCGGCACTTTCTATACCATAAGCTCCCTGACCGTAATAGGCCATATTGAGATAGCTCTCAAGCACGGTATTTTTGCTATAGGTCATCTCAACACGCGTGGCCAAAATCGCCTCTTTGAGTTTGCGCGATAAGGTTCGCTCACCATTGGTGTAGAGCATTTTGACGAGTTGCTGAGTAATGGTTGAGCCACCCTGCTTAATAACGCCCTCTTCGGTATTGCGCTTAAGCGCGCGCATAATTGAGATGATATCGACGCCGCCATGTTCGTAAAAACGCCGGTCCTCAATAGCAACAGTAGCGTTCACTACGCTTGTTGGGACCGTGCTAATAAGAACAGGCTCACGCTCCTCATCCCCCACAAAGCGCGCAATTTCAGTACCATCAGCAGCATACATAATTGACGTCTGCGAAGATCGTTGCGCGATATTTTTAAGCGAGATATCAGGAGCAGGCATATTGACCAGTTTCACCACGCCAATAAGCACCACAACTTGAAGAATAATCAAAGCAATAACAACAGAGAGACCAATAGTAAGTATCTTTTTTCCTCGAAGATCTTCTGAGGTGAGTTCCTGCGGTTTTGGCCCCTTCTTCATGAAGGAAAAGAAATCTTTTTTTGGCTTCGCATAGTCGGGAGTTTTTTCTCCATTGGGGCCAACCCAGTCATCACGACGTTGCGCGATTTCGTCGTCAGCCAAAGGTACAACAGGAATCGGGGAGGCCGTTTTCTTGTCAACGGCAGAGAGAACGACGCCTGTGAGAATGAGACCGACACCTAAAAGTTGAACAAGAGTCAAGCGCTGCCCCAGAATGATCCACGCAAAAATGACGGTGAAGAGAGGCTCAAGCGTTGAGACAACAGCCGCTTCAGAAGCGCCAAGCTGGCGTACTCCGCGCATATAGAGAAGAATTGCAACGACCGTCGGAAATATCACGATGGTCATCATTATCAACCATGAACGAAATGACCAATCCGCTGCGGCGAAAAGCGCATGAGGACCGCTGGTAACTACGGTAAGGCCAATAAAACCAACCGCAGCAAACGCAAAGGTGAACGACATCATGGTCATTGAGGAGCGCCCGGGTAGCCATCGTTGCGACATGAGGTTGAATGCGGCATAACAAACAGCCGATGATATCGCGAGAACTATGCCCACGGTGTCTACATGCACGGTGCCGCCACCTAAAAGCCCCACAACAAGTACTGAGCCTAGGGCGACGATGGCAATAGAGATTCCCTTTTGTTTTGAAAAGGGCTCTTTAAAGAAAAAGGTTGTGCCAAGCACCGTAAGCGCTGGATAAGCATAAAGAAGCGCCGACGCAACCGAAGAATCAGCATGCTTAAGAGCAAGAAAGAACGTCAGCGAGCTGGCACCATAGCCAAACCATGCGAGCACCCAGTACCTCAGTATGTCACGCTTGGGTGCCTTAAAAGCGTTTGGGTTACGACGATAGGTGAAAAAGCCAATAATGAGTGCGGCAAGAAAAAACCGCCACGCCAAAAGCGGTAGCGGTTTTATGCCTACTTTGTAGGCCATTTGAGTCAATATAGCGAGTGTTCCGAAACAAAGAGCACCTAGTGCAACAGAAATGAGCGCTCTTGTGCGTTTCATGAAACCTCTTTATACACTTACTCCTTTGTTTCAATAACAGAGGAGAACGAAAACTTAAGGACGGCACGCACCAGCAAAGTCACCGCGACTGCCCAATGGAGAAATCTTAACTACATCGCCAGTTCTTGGTGCATGAATGTACATGCCTCCGCCAACGTAAATGCCCACATGATGGATGGGACTTCCAAAGAATACAAGGTCACCCGCTTGTAAATCGCTACGGCTTACACGCTCACCATATCCGATTTGCGCGCGTGAACTGTGAGGCAACGAAACGCCAACTTGGCGATAAACGAACATGGTAAAACCAGAGCAGTCAAAACGATTTGGTCCTGATGCCGCCCAAAGATAAGGAGCACCGAGATAACGCTTTGCAATACTTACTACTTCGCTACGAGGAGCGCGTGTTGGCGCTGGAAAAGTTCGGCCACCTGAAGATGTTGACCCGCCGCCTGAGCTCGCTGAAGCAGCTTCTGCCTGAGCTTCCAACTGCTTAATTTCTGCTTCTACGCCCTTGAGTTTCTTTTGGCGAGAAGCAAGCTGTGATTCAATTTCATCTTTATCCTGCTTCATCGAAGCCTTGGCGGACTTTGCGACTGCTTCTTGCGCACGCAACGTCTTTGTCAAAGAGACCATCTCAGCTTTGATTTGTTTGAGCTCAGCAGCTGAAGACGCATCCGACTCATTAAGTTGCTGCAAAACATCCCACGTTGACGCAAACTCATCAAAGTTCTCAGCGCCCAAAAGCACCTCAAGGAAACCACTGCTTCCCTGGCGATACATGCTGTTAGCACGGTCGTTCAAATGGCCTTGCACTACGCCTAAACGCTTACGTGTTGAAGCAAGCTTTTTCTCGGCTCTCACACGTTTGGCGATGGCGGCATTGTATTTATCTGACGCTTCGTTATAGCGCTCTGAAGCAGCTTCAACTTTATTATCTAGTGAATCGATTTGTTTCTTTATGGCACGAGCTTCGGCCATTTTAGACGCTTTCGAAGCATACGCTTCTCCTACGAACACCGTTCCAAAAATTAGAACACTGAGCACGCATACAGAGAAGACTGAAAATATCTTTTTAGTATTCAGAACATACTCCTGACATAGACTACAGTACCAGGGAACTGGGTATCATCTTGCGCCCTAACTCCACTCTAGGTATTGTATCAAACTGCCGTGATTAAACCAGCATAAGCACTACAGATGGAATCCAAAATGTAAACTGCAGTATTTTGAAAGCCCTGCTTGGAGGCTTTATTGAGCAAATTTGAAGGGATTTTAATCACAAAACCTTCACGAGAATCCTGCAATACAAAGTCTCTTATCGCACTCGCAAAGGCATCTCGATTCTGAGAAATCTCGGCAATACGCAAATCTACTTTAACAGCCGAATTTGTATCAATACTCTCAAATCGAGGTGAGATGTTTTGGTCCGACTGTTCATGGACAAGCGTACATTTTGCGACAAAAGGCATCTCGTCGGGTTCCCCAAGAACGGTCGTTTCTCCGAGATACGTAACCATTATTGCTGCGTCGTCATAGGAAGCACGGGCGAGGTTTTTGATACGTCGCGCAACTTGGTATGAAATCTCATCGTGAGATTCAATCTCGATTGCGAGCGAAGAAAGTATCCTATTACGATGTGTCGAGAAGGCGCGCGCGGCAGAATGGGAGATAACCTTTTTATCCTCCCACACATGTTTGAGCCCCAAAAGTGTGGCAAAAGTTTCTTGCCCTACGACACCATCGGGTTCAAGATTCATATTTTTCTGCAACTCAATTACCGCATGTTCGGTGTAGGTGCCAAAAACGCCATCAATTTCGCCACAAGTAAACCCGAGGCTGTTGAGCGCAATCTGTAGAATTTCAATATCGCGACCCTGAAAAAATGGATAGCGCAAATACAACATGCGATCGCCAAAGGCAAACGTTGAATCGACAAGAATTGACCACGTATACGAATCAACCTCGCCCGTAATTTCTAGGCCGTTTGCCTTTTGAAATTCCCGAATCGCCTCTTGCGTATCATCGAGAAAAACTCCGTCAACGCCCGTCTTCTTGAGGGTGTAACCCAAGTAGATGAGTCTTCGTTGGATATCTTCAACAGCTGGCCCGCGAGAGCCATGCTTTATAACCTTCATGATGTCGTACTCCTATAGTTTTGTTGTCAAAAAATCGACGAATGCCTGTGCGGCACGCGTTAGGGTTCTCTTTGGAGTTATCACATAAAAAGGCCTCTTTGCTGGAAAGCCTTCACATGCAATCTCCACGAGCGTGTTAAGGGCGAGCGATTTTTGAGCAACAAAACGGCTCACAATCGCAATGCCCAATCCCCCTTCAACCGCGCTCACAACAGCTTCGCCTGTTCCGAGACGAACAACAACTTCAAGCTCATCGTAGTTCACTTTGTTCTGAATGAACAGTTGCTTACATACTTGTTGCGTACCCGATTCTTCGCTACGCGCAATCCATCGAGCGTGAGCAAAATCTGAAAGCTTTGTGCACGCTTTAAACTCTGCTGCCATTTTTGGGTTTGCGACAATAATCAACTCATCGCTACCAAGCTTCGTAAAGTTCACCAGGTTGCTCTTTGATAGTGCTCCCACCATACCTAAATCGGCTTCGCGGCGCTCAATTTGGTCGAGCGTTTCATCCGTGCTCGCGACCGTGAGGTTCACTTGAACCTGCGGATAGTTTTGCAAAAACTCGCCCAGAAGGCCCGGAACAATATAATCGCCGGGTGTTGTGCTCAGCGCAATATGAAGCTTACCCGAAACCTCACCCGAAAGCCCCGCAATATCAGCGCGCGCCTGGTCAGCCTCTTTGAGCATCTCACGCGCGTAGGGTACAAGAACACGGCCCGCTTCAGTGAGCTCAATGCGGCGGTAGCGACGGTCGAGGAGAGACTCGCCAATATCAGTTTCTAAATTTTGAACCTGCATAGTGACGGCAGGTTGAGATACCCCCAGCACTCGGGCGGCTTGTGAAAACGAGCCTGATTCAATAACAGTGACAAAAGTTTTAAGCTGCTGAATATTCATAAGATGTTCTTTTCACGAGGTAAAAATACATAAGTAAAAATAATAGTATAAGTATACCTAATGAAAGTATAAGTTTGTTTTATATTGGTAACTTTTTTCGACGAACTTACATTTTTCGATCGATAAAGTAATCTGCCATCGAAAGCAAAATATCCTTCGCCCGAGATGCGGGTAACGCGTCGTTGAGTTGGCTTTTCGCCTCAGTAACCAAACCAAGGGCATAGTTGCGCGCATAGTCGAGGGAACCTGCCTGCTTCATAATCTCAACAGCGCGAGCCTTCATGGCGTCATCGTTGGTATGCATTTCAAGGATACGCAACAGTTCATCGCTCTCCGGCGAGTTTTTCAAAGCGTGAATCGCAACGAGCGTGCGCTTGCCCTCAGTAATATCAATACGAAAGTCTTTCGACTTATCTGAACCCGTGAGGTTAATAAGGTCGTCTTGAATCTGAAAAGCGAGACCAGCAGCCATGCCAAAGGCACGAAGCGACTCGATAGTTTGCTCATCGGCGCCACCAATTATTGCGCCTACCGCCAAAGGAATAGCTCCTGAGTAACAAGCAGTTTTGTGACGCGCCATCAAGAGATAGTCCTCAATATCAAGGTCAAAGCGTTTATCGCGCGCCCAACCAATGTCGAGAGCCTGTCCTTCGATAGTGCGTGTTGTCATAGCAATCAACTCATCAAGTACACGCAGTTTCGTAGCGTCATCAAGTTGGTCATCTGAGACAACCGAACCTGTAACCAGCGAGAGCGCCAGATCGCCCGCGTTAATGGCGAGTGCTTCTCCTTCTTTGATATGAAGGCAGGGCTCGCCACGACGCGTTTGCGCATCGTCTTCAATGTCGTCATGAATGAGAGCGGCAGTATGAAAATGCTCAATTGCGGCAGCTGAGCGCTGGGCTTTATTGGGGTCTCCGCCAACCGCTTCGCACGCGAGTTGACAAATGAGGGGGCGGTGGCGCTTTCCGGAATTGGCGCTGTATTCTGCCAAAGGGCCATACAGATAACGCGTCATATCCTGTGTCGTGCCAGCTTGGAAATAGGTCGCGAGATGCTTATCAATTTTTTTGTGGTGCGTTTTCAAAAAGAGCTCAAAGCTCGACATATTTCCTACTCCCTAGAGCGATTTTTGCGTTGGTTGACCACCGGTATCGGCAGTACTCACTAATAGTAACAGACCACCCATTATGCACCAAAGTGCCTAGTGCCCATTATCATTTTTTTTCTGTGGAAGGCTAAACTTTTCGCGAAAACTCGGTTTCTTCTTGGGAGCAAACGGAATAAACGCACCCTCCGCATTGAAGCGTCGGCGATAGAGCATGCGCGTAGCTAGTGCCGATCCAATCGCATCAGCCGCTGAGACCATTAACAAAATGACAATCTGATAGGGCGCAGCCTTATAGGGAGCAGTGCCCGCCAATATTTGGCCCGACATCATGCCTGGTATAAACACGATACCCACTGCGGCAAGCGTGTTGATATTGGGAATAAGGCCTGCGCGCAAGGCTGAACGAATTGAAGGCATTGCCGCCTCTTTGGGAGTAGCCCCCAAAGCAATCATGCCCCGCATCTCATCTTCACGCGCGTCCATATCTTTGAAAAGGCGCTCAAGAGCAATAGCGATACCCGTCATAGAATTGCCCAGAACCATTCCGCCAATGGGAATAACATACTGAGGCAAATACCATGGTTTAACGCGTACAATCAACCCCGTCACCGTAAAGGTTATAAGCAGACAGATAAAAAAGAGCACGGTGAAAATTATGGGATAAATCGAGCCAGGCACATTGCTTACACGCTTGGCCACCGTAAGCGATGCCACACCGCTCATAAAGAGCAACACAGCAATAACCATCAGCCCGCTATCGAGATGGAAAAGCCAAGAAAGCGCGTAGCCCAAAATCAACACCTGAACAAAACCACGAAGCGCCGCCCACGCATACTGACGAGCAATGCCAAGTTTCATGACAACCATTATGCAAAGCGCGGCCACAACAAATACGCTCGCAAACGCAAGCTGCCAAGGCGCTATAGGAATGACACCACTAGTCACGTGTCTCACCTCGCTCAATCATTTCGAGGTGAGCGACTCCCGCATTAAATACGAGTCGTTTTGCCGCGCGGTTATCATCGAGTTTGTGACGGATACGCAAAACAATGCCGCCTTCGCGCGCGAAATCCGAAGTGAGTTCTCCAATGAAGCGCGTCGATTGAGCATCGAGCGCAGCATCTACTTCGTCAAGGAGAAGTATCCGCGGATGGGTAATAAGCGTTCGCATAAAGGCGACGCGTGCTTGCTGGCCAACCGAGAGCTGAGACACAAGTCGCGTGAGCGCAATATCATGCAGGCCCGCGCGATTCATCAACGCGTCTAGTTCGGCTGCCGAGGGAGGCTGAATATTCTTATATAGTTTGAGACTCCACGGAAAACGCAAGTTGTCCTCAATAGTGCCCTCTAGGAGAACGGGCTTTTGTTGCACAAGCGCAACAAGTTTGCGCCATTCTTGAGGAGAAAAAGATTCGGCACCCTTATCGTCAAGCTTGAGTGTGCCCGAAGTTCGCTCAATAAGCAGAGCGAGCGCATGCAAAAAGGTTGATTTGCCTGCGCCGCTGGGACCTACGATATCGACGATTTCACATTCTTGAGCGCACACTGATACGTCAGACACCGCGCGAAATGCTCCCTTATCTCCGACAAGTTCAACAGAGATATGTTCGCATTCAAACATAATTACATTTTTTGTGCGGAAACGACGACTGAAACCGTACCATCGCTGTTACCACTGATGGTGATGGCCGCGCTCACATCATCCTTTGTTGCGGAAATGAGAGCGGATGTCTTGTCTTGACTGATTGTTTGGGCATCCCATCCCGCATCAGTCAAGCCTTTTCCGTATCCATATGAGATATTGTCAAAAGTTCCCTTGATGAGAAACTCTGCTTCGTACGCTTCTGACTGGCCCTTTTTGGTGTCCTTAGAGTCTTTAACTGTCGCGCCACTCCATAAAGGAAGTTCTTCAGGGTAGCCGTTTGCGAGCGTGCCGTTTACCTTTGCGCCCACTTCAACGACCTGAGGCTCATCTTTCTTGACTGTCTTCTTTTGAGATGAACAACCCGCAGAGAGTATTACCGTGCAGGCCAGCATAATAGCTAAACCAAATGTCAGATATTTTTTCATCTTCCCTTTACCTTTAATATTGGCGGAACCGTGTGCGAATCGAACACACCCGAGAGATTCTTCATCCCTCACAACGGCTTTGAAGGCCGCGCCGACCACCAGGACGGATCCGGCTCCGAGTTTACGCATAGGTTACTATTTTGGTAATTCTTGAAGAGAATGTCAAACGAGGTAACGCCCGTCACCTTCACGGCGCGTCACACCTTGAGCATCAAAATATTCCAAGAGAGGAATTGCGTACTTTCTGCTTACCCCGAGCACTGTACGCAAATCAGCTGCCGAGCGCGTGTCTTGAGGAGACGTGCCAACGAGCGCGTTTTCGAGTGATTTACGAGCTGCGGCAATTGCCTCCGCACTAAAGTAAAACTTAGTCTCAAGGCGCACAAGCTTGCCTGAATCGACAAGTTTATTAAGCACTTTTTGCAGCAACTTCACATCAAATGATTCGCTCTGCGCGAGCTCGTCAAGAGAGGACACACTCAAACCCTCGCGACGAAGTCGATTGAGTACGCGCGAAGAAATTTCTTCCTCTTGCTGGGCTGATGCCGCTGCGGACGTCTTATGAGAAACTCTGCCTTCGCTAAAAGTTAAAGCATCATTCTCAAGAACTTGCCGAGACCAGCCCTCAAACACGAAATCCTCACATAAGTTATGCATTGCGTCGCGAATTTCTGCAAGGCTGAATGATTGTTGTTGGGGCTTTGCGGCATGCAATAGTTTGACCGATGCCTCAAACTGCTCCGCAAAAGCTGCGTGCTTTGAAGCTTCAATAAAATAGGTTTCATCTTTCACCTTAATGCGGTGATAGAGTGGCTTATTGAGAAATGAAGCGACCTCACTGCGCTGCCAGTTGTAGGTACGCGCGATAAAACCACTCGTAACAGGCATGGTGGTCGCCTGCATAAAAGCAGCAATACTGTCCTCTTGGCTGTGCCCCGCTAATGCTTCGAGCAAGGTCCGGTCATGTTCACTCAACTTTAAACGCTTCGCTGCGGCAACCTGAAGCACCTCGCCGCCGCCAATGGTTAGCGCGGGAGAGAATGAGCGTACAATCAAACGGTCGCGAGCGAGCAACGCAAGAGGTTCTTCAGTACGAACTTGGGCAAAAACCTTTTGCCCCGGATTCAGAGCCTTGCTATCAAAGAGAAAAATTTGAGCGACAACATCACGCGTACTGTGATGAATGTGTACTCTGCTGCCTGACTTGAAAGGTTTATTCGAGCCACCAAAATCGGCCGAACTTCTGTAATCAAACATAATATTAAAGCGCGTTGTGGGCTCAAGAAGGCCCGGTGCCGTCAACATCTCACCACGCTCAACTTCATCTTTTGAAATTCCGGCTAAATTGAGGGCGACGCGATTGCCAGCTTGGGCTTTCTCCACTGATTGTCCATGTACCTCAACACTGCGCACACGCAAAGTCTTTGCCGCAAAGACGGCCTCGACTTCATCGGATGGCCGCACTTCGCCTTCCCAGAGCGTACCCGTTATAACCGTTCCAGCGCCACCGATTGTAAACACACGATCGATGGGCAAACGAAGCGGCGCTTTTTTCGCTTGCTTTTTACTCTGAGCAACCTCATCGCCCAACATATCAAGAGCAGCAAACAGCTCGTCAATACCCTGCCCCGTCACACTTGATACCGCAATGAGCGGCGCATCCCCAAAAGGAGTCCCAGCAAGCGATGCCGACACATCGGCTTTTACGAGCTCAATGAGTTCAGGATCACTTTTGTCAATTTTGGTTAGTACAACAAGCGCCTTAGTAATACCAAGCATTTCCAAAATTGTGAGATGCTCACGCGTTTGCACCATAACGCCATCATCGGCCGCAATAATGATGAGCGCGGCGTCGATGCCAGTTGCACCCGCGACCATATGACGCACGAATTTTTCGTGTCCAGGAACATCAACAACACCAAAATGATGGCCACTCGGCGTGACGATTTCGCCGAAGCCAAGCTCAATAGTGATGCCACGCTTTTTTTCTTCGGCTAGACGGTCAGGGTCAACTCCCGTTAAAGCCTTAATGAGCGTTGATTTGCCATGGTCAATGTGACCAGCAGTACCAAGTATTATTGGTTGCAGATTTGACATACCTGCTCCACGATGAGCTCCGCATCGTCATGAATGAGCGTGCGAGGGTCAAGCAGAATTCGATTATCTTTTATGCGGACAACAATAGGCACGGGGCCCTCTAAACGCAAAGCCTTTTCTGCCTCATCCGCCGAACAGTGTGAAAATGACAGAGCAACGACCGCGGTAGGAATGTCTGCAAGAGGGAGAGAACCTCCACCTGCTCGAGCAACTTCGTCAATCACTTCAACCGAGCATCGTTTATCCGCGTTGCATTTTTTGAGTTGTGCCAGCAAGCGAGCGGCAAAATCTTCTGCCCTCTCCCTGCTCTCGACAAGCGTCATCGTAAGTGCATGAAGTGTGGGGATTTCCTTCACCGCACGGTCTTCATCACGATAGATCATCAGTGTTGCCTCAAGTGCAGCCAGCGTCATCTTGTCAAGGCGCAGCGCGCGTGCCATTGGGTGCGCCTTTAGTTTCGCAATAGCGCTTTTTTTGCCAACGATGATGCCTGCCTGTGGCCCGCCCAAGAGTTTGTCTCCCGAGAACGTGACAATATCAGCACCAGCAGCAACCGACGAGGCAACAGTCGGCTCATACGGTAAGCCATATTTTTGTAAATCGATGAGTACACCCGAGCCCTGATCTTCCATCACTGGAATTGAGTGCTGGGCCCCTAAATTCACAAGTTCCTCAAGCGAAACTTCTTCAGTAAAACCTACCACACGATAATTTGATGAGTGGACTTTGAGATACAGCCCCGTCTCAGAAGTAGTAGCTTTCTCATAATCCTTGAGATGAGTCTTATTAGTTGTGCCCACCTCAATCATGCGCGCGCCCGATTCGGCCATAATGTCAGGAACGCGAAAAGAGCCGCCAATCTCGACAAGTTGCCCGCGAGAAACAATCGCCTCTTTACCGCGTGCGAAACATGCAATACACATCATGACGGCAGCGGCATTGTTGTTAACAGCCATCGCCGCTTCGGCTCCTGTTAACTCGCAAAGGAGCGACTCAATATGATCATGACGCGAACCACGCTTACCCTGTTCGAAATCATACTCAAGGGTTGAATAACCTTGCGATGCCTCCTGCACAGCGCGTAGCGCGTCCTCAGCTAAAATACTGCGCCCCAAATTGGTATGGACAATAATGCCCGTCGCATTAATCACACGGCGGAGAGACGGCTGCATGCACTTTTGCACTTCCTCGCAAACGCGCGCAACAATTTCGTCCTCTGACAGGACAGTTGTTTGATTGCCCGACTTAATATCAGCACGAGCACCATCAATCACGCTACGCGCCGACTCAAGCGTGACGTTATGCGAAACGCGTGAGCTCAAATCAGCAAGTCGAGGGTGTTTAAGCAGCTCATCAACCTTGGGGAGTGAGCGAAAAAGTTCTTGATGTCCGTTTGATTTTTTCATACTTGCATTGTAGCGAACTCAGAGGGGTTAGGCTATTACGAAAGCACGATAGCGTCTTCAGCGGTCATTAAGCCGGCAACAGTTTCCGGCATCTTGCCGGCTTCTCCCACGATGAGCTTTTCTCTGATATCAAAAAAATCAAGACAAGTGCCGCACGCACGAACCTTAACTCCACGCTCTTCAATCTTTTTCAGCTCTTCAAGAACGGGCGACCCTTCGCAGGCAAGTTTTACGCCACCATTCATCAAACCAAGCACTTCAGGCACTTCGTCCCCTTGGCCAAGGCAAGTGAGAAAAACACGCATGAGAATCGCTCCGAGTTCATCGTCGCCCTTGCCTAAAGTTTCACTAGTGATGACCATAAATTTCTTCATAGTAACCTCTCAGATATCGTAATTAATAATAGTATCAATAAAGATATTTTATGCCTAAGACGTGAGGTTAGCGGATTTTTTGTCTGAACGGACACAAAAATGTACATACATTTTCAGGTAATGGCGGAGGGGCTATAATAAGCAGTATGACTAAAGCCGGGAACAACACTGAGCGACCACTCGTGCTGCCGATTTACTTGACAGCTAGTCTATTCATTCTGCTCATTGCCATTATGCTCATCAATCCGGCATTCGCTTTTATCCTTAATAACATTCTTGCGGCAGGTCTCGCGCTTGCCATCACCGGCTATTCGTTATTAGTGCGCCAATTTTCGCATGATGAATCTCTTGATGTGTTGGGCTCAGGCATGCTCGTTATTGCGCTCAATATTATTGCCATGACCATTGCTATCATTTCTCCTCAACTTTTTTCTGAAGCACGGTCAAACCTCACCTACCAACTATGGGTTATGTGCCAATTCTTTGAGGGGTTAACAGTTTTCCTTGCCGTATTCTACGCACAGCGTACGCGCGAGAAAACCAACTTAAGCTGGATATTGTTTCCTATCTTTAGTCTCGTTTCACTACTGCCGCTCTTTCTCAACATTCCCTTCCTCAACTACTACTCACATGACCTCTCAGTCCTCAGCACTGGTTTCTTGGTATGCGCCCTAATCTTACTTCTGGCGACCACCATTCTTTCGCGATTTCACTTCTCGCAAAAAAATATCTGGTGGGCAAAAACACTCTCCTTCTCGGCGATTCTCATCATACTTGGAGGCATCATCCCCTCCCTGTTCCATGGCTCAACACCCTTAAATGCACTTGGGTCGCTTGTGCACTTTTCCGCTTTCTATTTGATTTTCTTTTCGATATTGAGCAACATCATTCTCGACCCTCTTGGTTCAATTTATCGTGAAATTGCCACTGAACGAAATCAGTACGCACGCTGGGAAGCGCTTTCGCAGCATCTTCTGAACTTCTACGCTCACATATCGAACATTCGAACGGTTGAAGAGTTGCAATCCGAAGCCCTCAAGCCATTAACTCTCGCTTTCGCGGATGACTTTATTGCCCTTTATAAGATTGCGGAAGAGGGAGAAATCCGCTATCTATGCGCACCTCTATACGAAGGTTATCCGCTTAAAGAACATGCCAATATGACACAGCTTGAAAACCAAATGCGCGCCTATGCTGAATCACGAGCGACTGCCACATTCACCCTTCGCTCCTTTTTAATGAATTTTCTTGATTTGCACTATAGTTTTTCCCTCTGCCCACTCATTGCTGGAAATGATGAAGAGGGATTCTTGCTCGTAGGAAAAAAATATGTCGATGAGCAAGAAGATGTAGAACTCCAGCAACGTTTTTACAAAAATTTCTCAGCAATTATCGCGCTCAACCTTAAGAACCTGCGCTTAGAAAGTGAACGCGCCGAGCAGGAGAAACGCGCACTTGTCGAATCAAATCGCATTGCGCAAACGCTTCAAGAAGCAATCATGCCACTCAAAAATCCAAAACTTGACGATGCCCATATTCTCATAGCGCCCTTTTTGCATGCCGCACCCGGGCTCGCAAAAATAGGTGGCGATTTCTATGATGCCTTTTTGATTTCCGACCATCTCATCGGTTTTACCATTGGGGATATCTCGGGGCACGGCGTCGACGCAGCCGCCTACAATGCCATGATTCGAAGTGCCATTCGAGCGCTCGGTTTACAGAATTATGACCCCAGCGAAGTCCTCACGGCAACGAACCGACATATTCTCTCGGAGCTAAAGGGCTCGCTGTTTGCAACGGCGATTTTTGGAACGCTCGACACACTGACGGGCAGCATCCGTCTCTGCATCGCTGGTCATCCACGTCCCCTCATCGTGAGCAAAAAAGGACAACGCGAATATGAGAGCGTGCAAAATCCTATGCTGGGATTTATTGATGACTTTATCTATGAAAGTTTTGAATGTAATCTTTTGCCCAATGAGGCTATTGTCCTCTACACAGATGGCCTAACCGAAGCGCAAAATCCTCAGGGCGAGCAGTTCGGACTTGAGCGACTCATCAATATTTTGACAACAAAACGCGGGCTTACTCCGCACGATACCGCCAAGCGTCTATTCAACGAAGTTGACGTATTCTGTGGGGCTATCGAACCAACCGATGATCGTGCCATTTTAATTATTCGCTGGCACCAAGAGCCGCTCGATTCAATGAGTGGGCTATAGCCTAACGAACCGAAACTGAACCAGCAGCCTTCGCGTCATCAAAATGACCCACGACGGCGCATAAAGTATTAGGCTTAAGCGCGATGAGCTGCTCATAATAACGCTCAACCTCATCTTCGGGAAGCGCAACCATCAAACCGCCGCTTGTTTGCGGATCACAAAGAATCTTCAGCCAAATCGCGCGCTCTTCTTCGGTCAGTTCGCAATCAGCTGCAAAGGTCAAAAACTCCTCAGCCCACGCAATAATATCTTTTGTTCGGCCAGGCACAATATTTTGTTCAGCAAATTCGTATGCTTTTTCTAGAAGGGGAACACACTCGATTTCTATGTGAGCAGACAGGCCACTTGCCGCCGCCATTTCATGAAGATGACCTGCGAGACCAAACCCCGTAATGTCAGTACACGCGTGCGGATGAAGCCCTTCGAGTGCTTCGGCAGCGTACCTATTGAGCGTTGCCATCGACTCAATTGCCTCATGCGCGTCGTGCTCATCAGCAATTTCTCGCTTGAGGGCAGTACCCCACAGGCCTGTGCCTAATGGTTTTGTGATGACAATCATGTCACCTTGATGAGCCCCGGCGTTCAACAACACTTTGTCAGGGTGCACGGTGCCAAATACAGAAAGACCATACTTCGGCTCTTTATCGTCAATGGTATGCCCACCGACAACCATTGCTCCGGCCTCGGCAATAACCTCCGCCCCACCGCGCACAACTTCGCCCACGACATCAGGACCAAGTGAACAAGGAAACGCCAACAAATTGAGCGCCGTGAGCGGACGGCCTCCCATTGCGTAAATGTCAGAGAGGGCATTTGCCGCCGTAATGCGCCCAAAATCATAGGGGTCATCAACAATCGGTGTAAAGAAATCGACCGTCATGAGTGCGGCGGTGTCATCATTCAAACGGTAAACAGCTGCATCATCACTCGTCTCAAAACCGAGCATCAAATCTTGACTCGTTTGAGGAGCAATTTTATCAAGCACTGCCTTGAGGTCCGCCGGACCCCATTTGGCAGCTCAACCGGCCTTTGACGACATCTGCGTCAGTTTTATGTGAGGAAAATCAGACATAGGCTTATTATACCTATCAATATTTTAAATACGAACTTTCTCTTGCGAGTGCCCGAACGGAGCGTCATACTAAAATGAGAAACTCAGGGGAGAAGTATATGAAGCGGCTGTCACATCTTTTTATAGTCACGTTCTCAATATGCCTCTTTTTTGGCGTTATATCGAGTGCCCAAGCCCTTGATTATGGACGTCTAGTTTTTGCGTCAGCACACTGGAGTGATGGCACTCCTCTTTTTGAAAATGCGCTTGCCTCTCAAGTTGAAACCGCAACAGCGCAAACT
>CALLZE010000132.1 GCA_937858655.1 uncultured Coriobacteriales bacterium | reverse complement strand
TGTCTGACTTTACTGCCTCACGTAAATACGCATTAGCGATAGTCGAATATCCTGGTTGATTTATGCCGACAAACGCAATCACAATCCGCTCTTTTTGAAGTTCGATCATGATGACAACTCCTCGAGAGAGCGTACACTATAGAGCTGCGCATGATTAAGTTGGGTAACGCTCTCTCCAAAAAGCACCACGCCTTGTGTCGTAGCCAATGCGTGAGCTTGCTCAATAAGTTCTACAGTGAGATTTTCGCTCCCCGATTTGAGTCGAATCGCGTCAAAGCCCTTTTCAAGACAAAATGAAACTATGTCCAAGAAGTAGGCAGCGTTGTGTTTGCATACATCAAGAGAGGCAATAAGGGTAATCGAATAGCCTGCTTCCTGAGCAATAGTGTGTGCCTGAGTTATTCCCGCCGACATCGCTTCAAAGAGCCCCGGAATACCAGCAATGCGATCATGTACCTCCCGAGTAGCACCAAAAATGCTAATCTCAAAAATTCGTACGCCCATATCCATACTTCCCCGAGCATTATCAACTCGCGAAAGTGCGCCACCGTCAGTGTGCAGAGCAATGCGCTCGACACCAATAGTACGCGCTTGCTGTATAAGCTCGACAAGATTGGGATGAGCAAAGGGTTCATAGCCGTCGAACAGTATGCCCTCGCACAAACCATCTGCCAAACCTCCGGCACAGTTAACGTCAGCGACCGCATCTTCCACGTCTCGCGCAAAGGTTCGCCGGCCAGCGCAAAGCGCGCATAAACCAGTGCCACCAACAGGCTCATTCCCTAGTGATATTCGAGCAAAAGTCAGCATATTCCTCCCAATCCATATTAAGTTCTCATTTTAACACTGAGGAACACCCTTTGAGACAATCGATGCCCATCTAACTCAACCAATTAAGGTACACTAGCAACATGGAGCCATCAGAATTTTCTATCCCATTTCGGGAAGTCATGCCCCACGTAATCAAGGGGTGCGGCATCGTTCAGATTACTCATGATCAACGATGCTCAGCTCTTTGCGCGCTCGCGTTTACCGACTCCCCCTTTGGCCAATTCGAAGAATGCGTGAGTTTTGCCTATGACGACGAGGATGCGAGAGAAAATGCTCAACTGTTTGGCATCTCAAGCAAACCGAAACTATCCCGCGCAGCCTACCCTTTAGCAGATAATAGCCACTATCTCATGGGTGGATCAATGCGCATGACAACCCGACAAAATCTCAACAAGAAAGCATGCATGATGATCACGGCGCACGGCGAACCTGACTTACTGCGTTTTGAGATTGTTGCTGCCCGCATGGCTCCAACGTTGCCCCTCGTGCCCATCACCCAACCGGCAACCATTCTTGGACTCTACGCAGAAAAGAGATTTGGTTCGTTTCACGCCTTACATGGAACTTTTCATCGTGCACGTGTGCTTTCGGAATCATTTGATTCATCGTTTCAGCTTAATGGAGCTACTGATGATTCGCTCTCCACACTCGCCGCACGTATTAGTGACGAATTCCCTCGCGCTTTCTTTTCGGGCTCAGAGCGCACTTTTATTGTAGATAGCTTCAGTATCCTCGTGCCTGAGCGCAAGGGATCACGCGCCTTTTCGATAGAAAAAAATAAAAGAGTCACAAGCAGTTACGCTTGTGACTCTTAAAGATCTTTTGGTGTCGGAGGAGGGATTTGAACCCTCACACCCGTACGGGCACTAGCCCCTCAAGCTAGCGCGTCTGCCGTTCCGCCACTCCGACATTGTGCTGCAAAACTTTTGACAGCGAAAGCAAGTTTACCGAAGTATATCCGCAGTTTCAAGCGATTTGGTAAACTTTTTTGCTCAAGCAGTATCTACCCTACTCACCATCAAGCACAGCAACATGAGCTGTGGCCTGCGCAACTTCTACCGGAATCGGGAAAGGTTTCGCAAAGTGACAAGCGCACAGGTGACCTTCAGACATCTCCTTGAGTTCAGGCTCAACCTGCGAACAGATATCCTGAGCAATAGGACATCTCGTATGGAAATGACATCCACTTGGCGGATCGAGTGGCGAAGGAGGGTCTCCCTGCAACAAGATGCGATGACGTGAAGCTTGAATGTCTGGGTCAGGAATTGGCACCGCAGAGAGCAATGACTGCGTATAAGGATGACAAGGACTGTCATACAATGAGCGCCAGTCGCTCTTTTCTACAATACGTCCCAAATACATCACTGCGACATCATCTGAAATATGCTGCACAACTGAGAGGTCGTGCGCGATAAAGAGATACGCAATCCCAAACTCACGCTGAAGTTTCTCAAGCAAGTTGAGAACCTGCGCCTGGATTGAAACGTCCAAGGCAGAAACTGGCTCGTCGCACACAATAAGCTTTGGTTCAAGGGAAAGAGCACGCGCGATACCGATGCGCTGACGCTGACCACCAGAAAACTCATGGGGATAGCGGTTGAGATGCTCGGGATTGAGACCTACAATCTCAAGCAATTCCTTAACGCGCTCTTTGCGCTTTGCTTTGGTGCCAATTTTATGAATGATGAGAGGCTCTTCGATAATTTCACCAACGGTAAAGCGTGGGTTCAGTGAAGCATAGGGGTCTTGGAAAATGAATTGAACCTCACGGCGAAAGGCCTTAAGTTCTTTTTTATTCATTTTCAAAACGTTTTTGCCCTCAAAGGTGACCGTTCCCGCGGTAGGCTCAATAAGACGCATGAAGGTACGTCCTGTTGTAGACTTGCCACATCCCGATTCACCTACGAGACCAAGAGTCTTGCCAGCTTCAACTTCAAAACTTACACCGTCAACCGCTTTCACGGTCATTTTTGATTCGCGAATTGAGTTACTCTCAACTTTAAAGTGTTTCTTAAGGTCGTGGACCTCGAGCATCTTACTCACTTTGTCCGACCTCCTTCTCCATTACCTCACGAGTAAATCCAGACTCACCAGCAAAGTGGCAGGTGGCCGTGTGCATACCCTCGATAACATGGGTCGAAGGAACCTCTGTGCGGCAAATATCTTTTGCGTAGGGACAACGAGGATGGAATGAGCAACCCGAAGGCAAATCAACCAAGCTTGGGGGCATGCCATGGATGGGCATCAAAGGCTCTTTTTCGGTCATGTCCGCACGAGGCAGCGACCCCATAAGGCCCCATGTGTAAGGGTGAGAAGGCTTCTTGAATACCTCTTCAGTTGTACCGTACTCGACAGGCTTTCCAGCATACATAACCAAAACATTGTCAGCCATGTCGGCAACGACACCGAGATCATGCGTAATCATAATGATTGCATTACCTGTACGCTGCTGAACGTCCTGCATAAGCTCGATGATTTGGGCTTGAATGGTAACATCGAGCGCAGTGGTTGGCTCATCAGCAATAAGAATATCAGGGTCACATGCGAGTGCCATAGCAATCATAACGCGCTGACGCATACCGCCAGAGAATTGATGAGGGTAATCCTTAACGCGCTCTTCGGGATGAGGAATTCCCACAAGACGAAGAAGTTCAACAGCACGCGCAAGCGCCTCCTTCTTCTTCATGCCCTTGTGAATCATTAATGGTTCAGCCAACTGGCGTCCCACGCGATACACAGGGTTAAGAGAAGTCATTGGGTCTTGGAAAATCATCGCAATTTTATTGCCGCGAATTTTTCGCATTTCATCTTCAGAAAGATCCAAAATGCTCTGACCATTATAGAGAACTTCTCCGCCCTCGATATGTCCAGGAGGCATCTGAATGAGACGCATGATTGTCATGGCCGTAACTGACTTTCCTGAGCCAGACTCACCCACAATACCAAGCGTTTGATTCTTCTTCAAATCATAACTTACACCATTGACAGCTTTAACAACGCCGTCGCGAGTGTGGAAATACATTTTGAGATCTTTGACCTCGAGAATATTATCTGACACGGTCTAGTCCTCCATCTTTACGTCAAGCGCATCACGCACGCCGTCGCCCAAAAGCGTAAAGGCAAGTACTGTGAGCAAAATTGCTAGACCAGGGAATGCTACCAACGAGAAATGTGACGTCAAATAGGCACGCCCATCGTCAATCATGCGACCCCACGAAATATCAGGTGGCTGAATACCAATTCCCAAGAACGATAACGCCGACTCTGTGAGGATTGCGCCGCCGACACCCATAGTTGCATAGACAACAGCGGGAGCGATGGCGTTAGGCAAAATGTGGCGGAAAATCAAACGAGGTGTTGAAGCACCGAGTGCTCGTCCCGCAGCCACATAATCATTCTCTTTAACTGAAAGCACAGAGCTTCTGAATAATCGAGCATAGGTTGACCAGCCCAACAGACCGATAACCGCAACAACAGCCCAAAGACCCTTAAATTTACTTGGCAGTACCGACATAATCAATATGGCGAACAAGATATACGGAAATGCCAAGAAAATATCGGTTATGCGCATGATAAGCGCGTCAATAATGCCACCATAGTAGCCAGATATAGCGCCAAGAACCGTTCCAAGCAAAAGCGATATGAGAGTAGCAATAATACCTACGGTAAGCGAAACACGCGCACCATAAAGAACGCGCCCAAAGATATCACGACCCATGTCGTCGGTTCCAAACCAGTGTTGAGCACTTGGGCCCTCGAGACGCTGCGCAACTGCGGTAGCGGAGTTTATCTCGCGAGGATCGCCAAACTTTTGAGGAACCCAAAGGTCCGCAGAAAGCGAGACAACAATCATCAAAACAATCCAAACAAGCGAGATCATCGCAAGTTTGTTCTTCATGAGACGTCCGAATGCGTCCCCCCAAAGCGTGCGAGTCTTTCGATCGATTGAATTGTCAATCAAATCGTGAGGCTCACCGCCGCCCGGAGACAGACGTCGAGACGACATTCCATCCTTCTTTGTGATACCTGTGGTAATTTCTTCTTGCTCGACAGTCGCACGCTGATCGTGCTGAAGCTGTTCCCCGTCGACATTTGGTGTTTTAGCCATGTTTACTCCTCCGATCCCGTAAAGCGAATCCTTGGATCAAGGAAGGCGTAACTGATATCAACAATAAGATTAATAATCATAACGGCGAACAAAATGACGGTAACGCCGCCGATGACAACTTGGAAGTCTCGAGCTGAAATGGCTCGATAAATAGTAAATCCTACTCCAGGCCAGTTAAAAACTGTTTCGGTTAGAACTGCGCCAGCAAACATCGCGCCGAAGTCCATACCGATAAAAGTGACGACCGGAATAAGAGCGTTTTTCATTTCATGGCTGAAAAGAATTTTCCTACCACTCAAACCTTTCGCACGTGCAGTACGTACATAGTCCATGCTCATAACTTCCATGAGCTGACTGCGCATAATTCGTGCGGCATATGCCATAGATACAGCGGCAAGAGTTAGTGAAGGAAGTACATAATATTCCCACGTAGGCAATGCACCTTCCGCACCCGAAATTGGAAGATAGAAGGCGCCTCCCGTTTTTTCTTTGAGCCATATGCCAAAGAAATACTGCAGGAGCAGACCGAGCCAAAATACCGGCAACGATACCGAGATTGAGGTGAGAAGTGTAACAAACACGTCCCAAAATGTTCGCTGTTTGATAGCGGAAATGACACCAGCAAGAATACCGAAAATGATTTCGAAAATGATTGCTACAAGAGCAAGTTTGATGGTGAAGGGATATTTTTCTGACAGAATTTCTGAAACAGGTCGACCCGTTGAAATCGAAATTCCAAGATCACCTTTAGTGAGTTTATAGAGATAGTCTCCATACTGAACATACCAAGGACGGTTAAGACCATATTCCGTCTCAATTTGCTTACGCAATTCAGGCGTTACCTTTTTTTCTCCGACTTTCATTTGGACTGGGTCGGATCCTGGCATATAGTTTGCAATCAAAAAGAGAATGAGCGTTACTCCGAAGAACACCGGAATAAATTGCAGGACTCTTTTAATAATATATTTCAACATAAGAGTGTAATTCCTTTTAAGCTAGTGCGAGGGTGACATAAGGCCACCCTCGCAACTAAGCAACGATTCAAATTACTTGCTAGGAGTGATCCATACCTTCTGGAAGTTAGCAAGGTACATAGCACTGAACATAAAGTCGTTCAGACGAGCTGAACCAACGTGGTGATGCTTGTAGAACATGATTGGAGCAACAGGGTTGCTTTCACCAATGGTCTTGTTAATCTTCTGGAACTCAGCAATGCGAGCGTCGCCATCGGTAACCTTCTCGGCTGCCTCGATAGCATCGTCAACAGCAGTGTTGCTGTAGAACGACTTGTTGTCGCCTGACTTTGAGTTGAAGATTGGATACAGGAAGTTGTACTCGATTGGATAGTCAGCAACCCAGCCAAGACGACCAAGTTGGTGCTTACCACTGTCAAGCTTCTTCAAGTAAGTTGGGAAATCAGCAGAATCGAAGGTGGTCTTAATGCCGATTGCCTTCAAGTCAGCCTGGATGAGCTCCATAATCTTCTCGTGTCCACCATCGCTGTTAAATGCGAGTTCAAGAGTTGGAAGACCTTTGCCGTTTGCATAACCTGCGTCTGCAAGAGCTTTCTTTGCTGCTTCGATGTCATACTTCGAGTCAGCCCAAGTGCCCTTTTCGTATCCAGCAATTCCTGGAGGTACGATGCCGTCTGCAGGCTCGCGAGTTCCTTCAAATACGATGTCGCAGATAGCTTGGCGATTGATTGCCAAAGAAATTGCCTTGCGAACATTTGGATCCTTGAGGGTCTTATCCTTGTTGTTGATGATGAGGTAGTAAACAGAAGTCTCAGCACCAAGCAAAGACTGCTTGCCAGGGTTTACGGTATAGCCATCGCTTGAAGTACCGTATTTTGCTTCTGCGTCCTTGATTTTGCCCTCACCGATTTGAGTGAAGTCAAGATTTCCTGCTTCAAACTCGGTGTAAGCAGTCTCAGGATCCTTGAAGATCTTGAAGTCTACACCATCGATGTATGGCTTATCACCATAGTAGTTGTCATTACGAACAACCTTAATGTACTGGTCATGCTTCCATGGCTCAGCCATCTTGAATGGGCCGTTACCGATTGGCATGTCGCCAAAAGCAACCTTCTTGCCATTGTAATCAACGCCATCTTCAACAGCTGCCTTTGGAGTAGGACCAAGTGAAGGGTGCATTACAACATAAGCAAAGTCAGCGAATGGCTGAGAAAGGCTAACCTCGAGGGTATAGTCGTCTACTGCCTTCAAACCTGACATTTCCTTAGCCTTGCCTGCCTGGACCTCGTCATAGCCCTTAACAAAACCAAGGTGATAAGCAATAACTGAAGGGTCAGCTTTGCCGGTCAAAGTGTTCTTTGTTTTTGGGTTTACGAGACGATTCCATGCATAGATAAAGTCGTTGGCGGTAACAGGAGTACCGTCAGCAAATTTATCATTCTTGTTCAGTTTGAATGTCCAAACTGTCGCATCCGCATTTGGCTCCCAAGAATCAGCTGCTGCAGGCAACAACTTGCTTGGGTCCTTGTCGTCTACGGTAGTCAAACTATCAAAGATAGCCTGAACAACTTGCATACCCTCGGTCTCTTGAGCGTTCCAAGGATCGATATATGCAGGTTCACCAATATAGTATGACATTGTGCCACCTTTTACTGGTGTAGCGCTTGTTCCACTTTTCTTAGTGGAATCGGTCTTGCTTCCGCATCCAGCGAGAGCAAAGGCCATGACAACTGCGAGAGCGAGAACTAAAAATAGATTTCTCTTACGCACAGATGCCTCCTTTCTTCCAACTCACCACGCTAGCAGTTTTCTACTAGCTTATAGTGAAACCGACCCCTTGCCGGTTTTCCACAAAATAAGGGTTATGCTGCAGCGCCAGAGACAGGCCAAGCGAGCATAAAGATAACCAATGACGCAATAAAAATAACGCCACATACGATGGTGATGCGGTCGAGATTCTTCTCAACAAGACCGGTGCCAACAGAAGTCTGCATACTTCCGCCAAAGGTCTCAGAAAGACCTGTGCCCTTTCCTGAATGAAGCAATACGAGAGCAATCAAGCCAAGAGCTGAAATTGCCCAAATTATGGTGACAATTATGAGTAATGGACTCACAGTAAATCTCCTTCATGTGATAAAAAAGTGCATAAATACGCTTAAATTTCAAATATCTTAACTAGTATACCACCAAGTTATGTCCCGTCCATTCATCAGGAGCACAAATTTTCATGAGTCCAAGAATGGTAGGGGCTATATCACTCAGCGCGCCATCTTTCACTTCAAGCGCGCATGAGTTTACCACAATTAAAGGCACTTTGTTGCAGGTATGAGCGGTAAATGGCGACGAACAATCTGTTTCAAGCATCTGCTCAGCGTTACCGTGATCAGCCGTGATGAGCGCACACCCATCTTTCGCCTCAAGAGCATCAACAACACGACCAACCTGCCTGTCGACTTCTTCAACAGCCCGCACCGCAGCGTCAAATGAACCCGTATGGCCAACCATATCCCCATTTGCGAAGTTAACAATATAGACATCAGCCTCGTCATTCTCGATAGCTTTCACAAGCGCATCACCAACTGCGGGGGCGCTCATTTCTGGCTGAAGATCATAGGTTGCAACCTTCGGACTCGGGATAAGCGTACGCTCCTCATTTTTCTTGGGCTCTTCTACGCCGCCATTAAAGAAAAAGGTAACGTGCGCATATTTTTCCGTCTCAGCAATATGCAATTGTCTCAGCCCACTTCGCTCAAGGACATCAGCGAGCACATTGGTAAGATCTTCTTTCGGAAACGCAACTTCAGCCTTTAAGGTTGGATCATATTCGGTCAGGCAGACAAACATTGTCTGCGGATGGCGCGCGCGCACGAAGCCTTTAAAATCCTCATCAACAAATGCCCTGGAAATTTCTCGAGCGCGATCAGGTCTAAAGTTAAAGAAAATGACGGTATCTTCATCAGTGACAAGCTGATCACCGCAGATGATTGGCTCGACAAATTCATCAGTAATACCCTGCTGATATGATTCTTCCAGTGCGGTGACTGGATGAGACGCATGTGTACCACTTCCGAGTGTTAAGGCGTCATAAGCACGCTGCACGCGCTCAAACCGATTGTCACGATCCATCGCATAATATCGGCCAACCACAGTCTGAATATGACCAGCATCCAACTCTTCGCAATGGCTTTCCAATTGTTTAAGGTAGCCGACTCCAGATTTTGGCGGCGTGTCGCGCCCATCCAAAAAACAATGAAGGGCAATCCTTAATGCTCCTAAATCTCGGGCCATTTTGATGAGCGCATACAAATGCTGATTTGAACTATGCACACCACCATCAGAAAGAAGACCCATCAAATGTACTGTTCGATTGCCTTCCACGGCCTTCTTGATAGCCTTTATCAGTACTGCGTTTTGAAAGAACTCACCCGTCTCGATAGCATTATCGATGCGTGTAAGCTCTTGAAAAACCACACGTCCGGCACCCATATTTAAATGTCCGACCTCGGAATTTCCCATCTGACCAGCAGGAAGTCCAACAGCTTTACCTGATGCCTCAAGAAATGAATGGGGCCAGCGTGAATATAGTTCATCAAGAACAGGCGTCTTGGCTTGCGCGACCGCACTACCCTTCACATTGGCGACGTCTGTGCCGTACGCAAGCCCATCCATGATGATAAGACAGAGAGGATGGCAAGAAGTCTCCTTCTTGCCACGCTCATTTTGAATACTATTGTCATTACTTTTAATGGCGCTCATACTCCTACCTTAAAAATTATTTGACTGCAGCCTTAATGATTGCGCCAAAAGAATCGGCCTTCAATGAAGCGCCCCCAACAAGAGCACCATCAATATCATCTTCAGCAAAAAAGAGAGCAGCATTTTCAGGCTTTACGGAACCGCCGTAGAGAACACGCGTCTTTTCGGCAATATCGCTGCCATATTGCTCCCGAACAACCTCGCGAATGACATGACATACTTCCTCTGCCATCTCAGGAGTAGCCGTGCGACCGGTGCCGATAGCCCAAATTGGCTCATAAGCGATAACCAATTTTGATGCATGTTCCGTGCTCAAGCCTTGGATTCCTTCAGCAATTTGATTTCGAATGTGTGAAACGGTCTCCCCCGCTTCGCGCGTTTCAAGCGTCTCGCCACAGCAGAGAATCGCGGTCATGCCATGCTCAAACACCGCTTTCACTTTGCGATTAATGATTTCATCTGTATCGCCGAAATATTCTCGACGCTCAGAATGACCAATAATCACATAGTCCACGCGCACGTCTTGAAGCATCCGAGCAGAAATTGCTCCGGTATAAGCTCCATCAGACTCCCAGAACATATCCTGAGCAGCCAATTTAATAGAAACCTTATCGAGCTCAATAACATTTGCGACGCTATGAAGAGCCGTAAAAGGTGGAGCCACCACGGTTTCAACTGCCGATGAGGTGTCCTCTACCGTGTATTCAAGATTCTGCACGAGGATGACACCCTCGCTGACCGTTTTGTTCATTTTCCAGTTGCCCGCAACCATAGGTTTTCTTAGCATGATGATGACTCCTCACTTGTTGTATCGTCGTCGTAGTGCCCTATGTACCCAAAATGTTTTTGGAAAAACCTCTACTCAGCGTCGAGCAAGGCTTCAACGCCAGGCAATGCGACACCTTCGAGAAGTTTCATTGAGGCGCCACCACCCGTCGACACAAACGTCACGCGGTCTTCAAGCTTAAATTTTTTCAAAGCGGCAACCGAATCTCCACCGCCGATAACCGAAACCGCGCGATTGTTGCGGCCCACTGCTTCAGCAACCTCTTTGGTGCCAGCCTCATAAGCCTTCATTTCGAAGACGCCCATGGGGCCGTTCCAGAAGATGGTTTTTGCTGTCGCAATTTCTGATTTAAAGAGTTCACATGTTGCAGGACCAATGTCGAGTCCCATCATATCGGATGGAATCTCTTCTCGCCCGACAACCTTCGTGTTCGCATCTTCAGCAAAAGCATCCGCCGCGATAAAGTCTACTGGTAGCTGAAGAGTGCACTGAGACTTCTTGGCTTTGGCCATCATCTCTTTTGCGGGCCCAATCCAGTCTTCTTCTACGATTGATTTTCCGATATCAAGCCCCTTAGCGGCAAGAAAAGTGAACGCCATGCCGCCGCCGATAAGTAGCACATCAACAACATCAATGAGTCGGTCAATGACGCCAAACTTATCAGACACTTTTGAACCACCCAAAATGGCGACAAAAGGCTTCTCGGGCTCAAGTAGCATCGATGAAAGTGTTTGAACTTCACGCGCAAGCAAAAGGCCGGCATAAGATGGTAAAAACTCCGCTACACCAGCTGTCGAGGCATGCGCACGGTGCGCGGCGCCGAAAGCGTCGTTCACATAAATATCGGCGAGCGAACTGAGCTCACGCGCAAAATCGAGGTCATTAGACTTTTCTCCGGGGTAAAAGCGAACGTTTTCAAGCATAACAATTTCGCCATCAACCATGCGCTCTACGGCCTCGTGTGCCGCTTTGCCGATGGTGTCATCCACAAACACGACATTGCGCCCCATTAAGCGTTCAAGCGAACGACGAGCTGGACGTAGTGAGTACTGTGGGTCTGGCTCACCCTTTGGGCGACCGAGATGGCTGATTACAATTACTTTTGCGTGGTGGTCAACAAGATAACGCAGAGTTGGCAGCGCAGCGCGAATTCGCGTATCGTCGCTCACTGAACCATCCTGTAAAGGTACATTGAAATCAACGCGTACCAATACGCGTTTGCCGGCGACGTCAACGTCTTTAATGGTCTTCTTATTGAACATCTACATGCCTTTCGCCTCGAGGTATATACTGCCATTCATTCTATCACTCTACAGTGTCACCCGTACGTCGTAGGCTTCAATAACTCACGCTCACCCGACCAAAGCTTCCATTAGGTTCAACAAGATACGTGGTTACCTGTTCGCTCATATCGATTTTGAATGCCTGCCGGAGCAATTGAGTAAGACCATCACGCCGTAGAGGAAACTGCTGCGGTAACGTGAAAGTAGTGCGTTCATCAAAGCGTACAACCCCTCTGCCTTGCTCATCAATGCCATAGTCGAGGAGCGTGGATTTTGTCGAAGTTGTCAGTCGAAATACTTTTAAATAACGGCATGTCTTTTCAAGCGTGGTCATTGTTGGCTTGTAAAGGCGATACAATTTCCCCTTTTGGTTGCCTTCTGCATACACCTCATAACGCACCATGAGGCGCTTCTCAATATCAAGATTTACATTTCGTTTATTACCGGAAGTCTTGTAAAGAATCGTCCGCGTTACGCGCTTTGTATCCTTGCGCGATCCCGTCGTTATGCTCGCCCCAACCCCCAGCGTATTACTACTCAGATATTTCCAGCTCTTTACACCGTTTTTCAGTTGACGTGTTGTCTTTTCTGGAATGCTGCCTGTCCAAGCGGCACTTACCTGAACGCAACCACCCCATAAGATGCAGGTCAGCAAGAACACTGTAGAAACATATCTGCGCGACATGGTATCTCCCCTCTCTAAGGAACGTTATCACTTCTCAGAGTAGGAGAAAGAATGCAAAAGAAAAGCACCCCGAACCTTCAGTTAAGTGAAGATTCAGGGTGCTTTAAGAATTTATTGAGTTATGACTTAGGCCATCATAAGTTTTGCGAGATCAGCTACACGGCTGCTATAGCCCCACTCATTGTCATACCAGCTAAGAAGTTTGATGAACGTGCTTTTTTCGTTGCCCATAACCATCGTCTGCTTTGAGTCGAAGATAGATGAATGGGGGTTGTCGATAATATCGACCGAAACAATAGGATCCTCGCAGTACTCAAGAATGCCCTTCATTGGGCCCTCGGCAGCAGCCTTCATTGCTGCATTGATCTCATCAACAGTTGCGGGACGCTCAAGTTCCGCAACAAGGTCAACAAGTGAGCCATCAGGAGTTGGAACGCGTGTTGAAATTCCGTCAAGCTTACCCTTGAGGTCAGGAAGAACGAGACCAATCGCTTTTGCCGCACCTGTTGAGGTAGGAATAATTGATTGAGCGGCAGCGCGCGCACGACGAAGATCCTTGTGAGGAAGATCGAGGATGCGCTGGTCATTAGTGTAGCTATGAATAGTATTCATGTAACCCTGCTTGATGCCAAAGGTATCACGGAGAACCTTAGCAAAGGGAGCAAGGCAGTTGGTGGTACATGAAGCATTTGAAACGATGAAGTGCTTGCTTGGGTCGTACTCGTCTGAGTTTACGCCCATAACAATGGTGATGTCCTCATTTTTTGCAGGCGCCGAAATGATAACACGCTGAGCACCAGCATCGATGTGCGCGTGAGCTTTATGAGCATCCGTAAAGAAGCCCGTAGACTCAACAACAAGCTCAACGCCAAGATCTCCCCAAGGCAAGTTTGCTGGCTCGCGGTCAGCGAGAACCTTTACAAAACGTCCATTGACCTCGAAGCCACCGTCAACAACTTTTACATCGCCATCGAACTTACCATGAATTGAATCATACTTGAGCAAATGTGCAAGTGTCTCTGCGTCAGTGAGGTCGTTTACGGCAACGACCTCGATTGATGGGTCTTTCTCCATCACACGAAATACGTTGCGGCCAATACGACCAAATCCATTGATACCTACCTTAATAGCCAAAGTAGATCCCTCCTTGAGATCTTCGACGATTGTAAACAATCGCGTAATCGATAATGAGTGCCTAAAGGCACAATTTCCACGTTTATAATATTACGCTAAAAAAATTCAATAGCACAAATTTACTCATCCGCGTTTTGCAGGGATGACGCAATTTCATCTAAGCGGCGCACGCGATGGTTAATTGCTGACTTTGAAAGCGGAGGCTTTGCCATCTCGCCCAATTGACGTAGCGAGGCTTCGGGGTGCTCACGGCGCAAATCAGCGAACTCTTGAAGCGCGCGGGGCAAACTATCAAGTCCCCTACTCTTTTCAATTATCTCTATGCATTCAATTTGATGAAGGGCCGCATCAGTGGCTTTTGCTTGATTTGCAAACTCGGCATTAACCTGGCGATTGATTGAATTGCGCAGCGACTTGTAGACGCGCACTTCCTCTGCTTTAAGCAAGGCATTATGTGCGCCAACTAAGGCAAGAAAATCAATGATTGGCTCAGTGCCTTTGAGATACACGGTCCACGCATTGCGACGCGCAACCGTCTTGGCCTCAATATCGAAACGAGCCATTAGCGCTTGAATAGCGGTAGCGAGTTGCTCACTATGCATACTGATTTCAAAGTGAAAATCGCCCTTGGGGTCCGCGATAAATCCCGATGCTAAAAAAGCACCGCGTAGATAAGCAATAGCGCACTTATTATCAACAATAATACCTGGCGCAATGTCCCAGCAGGGTTGTTTGCCCCCCATAAGCCCAAATTGGTCAAGAACCGCATTGAGACCTCGTTGAGCAGGAATAGTGATGAGATAGTTATTGGCCTTGTGAAGCACATTTTTTCGCGGCGTAAATTCAGTTTTTAAGCCGAAAATGTTATGTGAGAGCGTAATAACTTTTCGGGCTACGGCAGCATTTTCCGTTGAGAGCTCAATGCGATAGCGACCAGCGCTACTGCCCCCTACCGTTGCCCCTAAACGAATCAATGCGGCGAGCTCAGCCCGACGTGGCGCCTCTTTCTCATCAATGATGCGTGCCAGTTCATCGCGAACTGTTGCATTGAAAGACACTACATCACCTGACCCAAGGCGCTGCGGAGTTTTTCGAAACTGTGACGGTTAGGGTTGATGTCATCGGCCAACTCAAAAATGAGAGGCTCGATACCTTCACTTTTTAAAATCGCTGCCACTGATTGACAATCACTGTCTATGCCATCAGAGGCTAATACGACTTTATCAAGTCGCCCCTTAAGTCCGTGCGCGGCGAGGGCATGAACATGGTCGATACTTGAGAAACCCGTGGTTTCACCGCGCATATTAGCAACATTGCAGACATAAATAACGGTCGCCTTACTTGCGCGAATTGCCTGAGCTATCCCATCGACCAAAAGGTTAGGGATGATACTTGTATAGAGAGAACCAGGACTTACAAATATGTAGTCTGCCTCTTCAAGCACTTTGAGCGCTTCAGGATTTGCCTGAGGACAGCGCGGCGTGAGATAGACCTCATCGATAGCAATTGATGAAGTGGCAAGCGATTCTTGGCCCTGAATAAGATTTCCAGCCCTATCGAGGCCGTGAAGTTCAATATTTTCAAAGGTGGAAGGAAGCACGCGACCTTTCACATCAAGATGGCGCTCAAGCTCTTTGACGGCCTGCTCAAAACTGCCTGCCATATCGCAAAGAGCGGCAATAATAAGATTGCCCAGCGCATGACCCTCGAGACCCTCGCCCGCCGTAAAGCGGTAGCTCATCATTTCTGCAAAATAGCGCTCGTCTTCAGAAGCAAGCGCGGCAAGACAGTTGCGCACATCGCCTGGAGGAACAATGCCGAGCTCTTTGCGCAAGCGACCCGAGCTTCCTCCATCATCCGCCATAGTCACAATGGCCGAAGGCTCATATCCTAAAGCAACAAAAATTCGAAGTAAGAGAGGAAGTCCTGTTCCTCCCCCTAAAGCTACAATACGGGGCATGTATTAGTCACGCTCCATTCTAATGATTTGAATCTTTATCAAGGTCTCGATGAGCAACCGAAACGCGATATCCGCACGACTCCAGAAAACGAGCGCTCTCGCACGCAAGCGCCACTGAACGGTGCCTACCACCCGTGCACCCCAACGCAATAGAGAGATGCAGTTTGCCCTCGCACAAATAGCGCGGAAGAACCGTCTTCAGCAATGGTTCCCACTTATCGAGAAACTCTTTTGTTTCAGGACGTGAAAGGACGTAATCGCTCACCGCACCATCAAGACCAGAAAGCGGTTTAAGCGCTGGGTCATAATACGGATTAGGCAAAAAGCGCACGTCGAAAACAATATCCGCATCAACAGGCACGCCATACTTAAAGCCAAAAGAACTTATAGTCACCGAGAGCGCATCCGCCATCGAGGATTCAGAAAATTCGGTTTGTATCCGCGCACGCAACTCACTCGCCCGCAACTCGGACGTATCGATAATGACATCGGCACGCTCCTTAATCGGAGCAAGCAGTTCACGCTCGGCCTCAATTGCTTCAGTAAGCGAATGTCGAGCATCCTCGAGAGGATGCAGACGTCGCGTCTCTTTGAATCGATTAACCAAAACGGCATCGCTGGCTTCGAGAAACAAGAGAAAGGGGTTGAATTCTTGAAGTGACTCTTCATCAAGCTCACTTAAAAAATCGTCAAAAAAATCTCCGCCACGAATATCGCACGCAACCGCAATGCGACGCATTTTTGAATCAGGGAGAAGCGCCAAAGCAGCAATCTGTTCAATCATGGCGGGTGGAATATTGTCGACACAAAAATATCCGAAATCCTCCAAAGCAGAGAGCGCGCGTGAGCGCCCTGCTCCCGACATTCCCGTCACAATAATCAGGTGATTGTGGTCATCACGAAAACTCTCACTATCGAATCGTTTCTTCGCCATCTTTTTCACCCTTTCCTGAAGACATGCTCGTGCCATCCTCTAAATGTAGTATGCCATAAACATCGGACGCGATTGCAGGCGTGATACCGGGAATCTGAGCAATTTCGTCAACGGTGGCTGTGCGCAGTCTTTTCATTGAGGCAAAATGTTTGAGCAGTGCCTTACGTCGCTTTTCGCCCAGCCCCACAACTTCATCCAAAATTGAGGCAGTCATAGCCTTATCGCGAAGTTGACGATGATACGCTATCGCAAAACGATGCGCCTCATCACGAATCTGTTTTACCAGATAGAGTGACGCGGAACCATCAGGCAAAATAATGGGCGCGTCAGCCCATGTCGTCCACAGCTCTTCGTCGGCCTTAGCAAGACCAGCAACCGCGATATCAAGACCGAGTTCGCTGAGCACCTTTGTGACAACGTTCAACTGCGGCTTTCCGCCATCAATGAGCAGCAAATCGGGCAGCGCCCCAAATGCCTCATCTTTCACACGCTCGGGAGCAAAACGGCGCGCAAGCATTTCGCGCATCATGGCAACATCGTTTGCCTCACCTGAGTCAAGGCGAATCTTAAAACGTCGATAGGAGGCGCCATCCTTTTGGCCCTGAGCAAACACAACCATCGAGCCAACTGAATGCGTCCCGTGGAGCGTCGATATATCGAAACTCTCAATACGCATAGGGGGTTTATCAAGCGCAAGCGCAGACTCAAGCTGGACAAGAGCCTGATTGATACGCTCATCAGCGTAGCGCGTGCGCATCATAAAGCGCATCAAATGATGACGCGCGTTGCGCGTTGCCATCTCAAGAAGCTCGTGTTTAATGCCACGCACTGGCTTCGTCAAGCGCACTTTAGTGGCACGGTGTCCCTGCTCGACGCGGCGCGCCTTGAGCCACTCTTCAAGGGGCTCCTTGTCTTCAGGAAGATACTCCAAAACAATCTCTTGGGGCGTATGAGAGGCAGTGAGATAATACTTCGTCAAAAACCCTGACACTAGTTCATCCTCCACGATGTCAAAGCCCTTATCAAGCGTAAATTCATTGCCATAGAGCACCCGACCATCGCGAATGGCAAGCACGTAAGCTCCTGCAATGGTTTCCTCTCTAAAGAAGCCAATCACGTCAAGATTGAGAGACGCGTCAGCGACCATAACCTGCTTTTCACGAATACCCTCAATAGCCGCTATACGGTTGCGATAACGAGCCGCCGCTTCATAGTCGAGATTTGCCGCCGCTTCATGCATGGCTTCTTTTAGCTCGTCCTCGAGTTCATCATGATGCCCCGAAAGAAAACGAATCACGCGCTCAACATTAACCTGATATTCCTCGGGAGAAATCGCGCCCGTACAGGCGCCCGGGCCGAGACCAATATGAGAGTCAAAACAAGGGCGATCGAGCGGCTTTCCCCCGTGGGCCACCAAACGCTTCCACTCAGCGCAGGTGCAGCGGCAAAACGGAATGATGCGCCTGAGTGTATCGACCGTTTCTCGCGCGCTGCGCGCGTCAGTATAAGGCCCAAAGTAACGCGTTTCAGGTTTGCGCTTTTCGCGCGTGTATTTGATGCCGGGATACACATCCCCCATCGTTACCGCAATGAAGGGGAAGCTCTTATCATCACGATAGTCAACGTTAAAGGGAGGTGAAAACTGGCCAATGAGGTTTACTTCAAGAATCAACGATTCTACTTCATTGGCCGTGACGACATAGTCAAAAGACGCCACCTGTTTCATCATCAAGGGGATTTTGGCACGCTCGTCCTGACCCATAATATATTGGCGCATGCGATTGCGGAGCAATTTTGCTTTGCCCACATAGAGCACGGCACCCTGCTTGTCTTTCCACAAATAGACGCCCGGCTCTTGGGGAACCTTTTGCACTTGGTTATAGAGCTCTTCTGATATGTAGGGAGAGCGCGGCACTTAAGCGTTCTTCCTCCCTTTGAGAACTCCTGCGATATAGTGTCCCGTATGGGAGGTTTTTATCTTAGCTACCTCTTCTGGCGTGCCCTGCGCGATGATCTGTCCACCACGGTCGCCTCCCTCAGGACCCATGTCGATAATGTGGTCAGCCGACTTGATGATATCGAGGTTATGCTCGATGACGACAACCGTATTGCCACGATCAACGAGACGCTGAAGCACCAACAACAACTGGCGTACGTCATCAAAATGCAAACCCGTTGTGGGTTCGTCAAGCACATAAAATGTTTTGCCGGTACTACGACGCTGAAGCTCTGAAGCGAGTTTTACGCGCTGCGCCTCTCCACCCGAAAGCGTAGTCGCATTCTGACCCAAGCTAATATAGCCAAGACCAACATCGTAAAGCGTTTGAAGTTTACGTTTAATTTGAGGAATATTTTCGAAAAAACGAAGGGCTTCTTCAACGCTCATATTCAAAATGTCAGACACCGTTTTTCCGCGATACGTAACCTCAAGGGTCTCGCGATTATAACGCGCGCCCTTGCATACTTCACAAGGCACATAAACATCGGGCAGAAAGTGCATTTCTATCTTAATCTCACCATCGCCCTTGCAAGCCTCACAGCGGCCACCCGCAACATTAAAGGAAAAACGTCCGGGAGAATAGCCACGTTTCTTGGCCTCGGGCGTTGATGAGAAAAGCGCACGGATGTCGTCCCACAAACCAGTATAGGTAGCGGGATTTGACCGCGGCGTACGCCCAATAGGAGATTGATCAATATTGATAATCTTGTCGAAATGTTCAAGGCCAGTGATTTTCGTGTACTCTCCTACGCGTTTGCGCGCGTGATTGAGTTTATTAGCGAGAAGCGGAGTCAAGGTGTCAGTAATGAGCGACGACTTGCCCGATCCTGAAACGCCTGTAACAACCGTAAGCGTTCCTACCGGAATACTTACCTCAATGTTTTTAAGATTGTTTTCTGTCGCTCCCGCAAGAACAAGTGCTCCCCTTTCGTGCCCACGACGCTCGTTAGGCACGGGAATTTCTTTTGTGCCATTGAGGTATTGAGCCGTCAATGAGTCTTTACTCAACAGAATTTCTTGAGGAGAACCCTGGGCAATAATTTGTCCGCCATGCTCACCGGCCCCAGGGCCCACATCGATGACATGGTCAGCTGCAAGAATGGTATCTTCATCGTGCTCAACCAC
>CALLZE010000131.1 GCA_937858655.1 uncultured Coriobacteriales bacterium | reverse complement strand
GAAGAAATTGTTTTTAAATCTAATATTGAGAAGATATTGTTATGTATTAGGTGGATGTGCACAACATCTGCTTTTGCAAATTGGGCGGATTCAATTATTGTCTTTGCCCAAGGAAAAACAATTGAGCGCATTGAATGTTTTTGTTCGTATTTGTTAAGAATTTCGTGCAAATCAAAATTATCTTGGCTATTGAAAAGCGTAAAAACCTTTGGATTGTCGGATTCTTTATGTAGAACTATTTGAGCAGACTCAATATCAAATTCACTCATGTTGTCGATGAGGTTATAACCATTGAATCGTTGCCCAATTAGGTCGGTGGTATTGATGTGCAGTACTTTCAAAATGCTATACCTCCTATTGAATTTCTTACAACGTAAGAACTGCTAAAGTATATCATTGGTACAGGCAAGTGGTTTGATTATTCAACATCGCAGAGCGCGTGGGCTAATAAACGAAAAACATTCTGACTTATTTGAGCAATTAATTGGTCAGCTCCACGTATAATTAAAATAACGCATGCAACAGAAGGAGAGTATATGTCAAAGCTTTTTGAAGGCAAGAAAATCGTTGTTACGGGAGGAACAGGTTCACTTGGCCAGGTTCTGACTCGTCGTTTAATGAGCGGCGAAGAAGGTGTACCAGAAAGCGTGACAATTCTTTCACGAGACGAGGCAAAGCAGCACTATATGCGCCTCGATTTTATGCAGAAGTGTACTGCAACCGACGAAGTCATTTTTGAGAATTCAAAGCATGCACTTCGCTTTATGATTGGCGATGTGCGTGATTACGCTAGTGTTGTTCGTGGCATCAAAGATGCTGACATTGTTTTTGCAGCTGCGGCGCTCAAGCAAGTTCCTTCTTGCGAGTACTTCCCCTGGGAGGCTGTGCGCACTAACATCCAGGGCGCAGAAAACATTGTGCGCGCGATTGCTGAAAATGACCTGCCAATCGAGACGGTCGTAGGCATCTCAACTGATAAGGCATGCAAGCCTGTAAACGTAATGGGTATGACGAAAGCTATCCAAGAGCGCGTATATATCGATGGTAACTTGCGTGCGCCACAAACACGCTTTATTGCGGCTCGTTATGGTAATGTTCTCGCATCACGCGGTTCTGTTGTGCCCCTGTTCCTTGACCAAATTAAAAATGGTGGTCCTGTTACTATTACCACCGAAGATATGACGCGTTTCTTGCTTACGCTTGAAGACGCTGTTGATACTATCTTTGCTGCTGTTCGTGCAGCGCAACCAGGCGAGACCTACATTCCTCGTTGTCCAAGTGCTTTGATGACCGACCTTGCTGATTTCCTTATTGGCGATAGCGGAGTAAAGCGTATTACAACAGGCATCCGCCCCGGAGAGAAAATTCACGAGGCCTTGCTCTCAACCGAAGAAGCAACACGTACGGTCTTCGGACACGAAGGCTACTATGCGCTTCGTCCTATGCTCCCTGAGCTTGGCGACCCTGTAACTGAGCCAGCACTCGAGGGCCAGTACAGTTCTGATAAAGCACTTATGACACAAGAAGAGCTTGCCGATTTCTTAACTCGTAAGATTCCTGAGGTTGTCGGTCAACGTTATTTGGAGTCATAAATGGCAAAAGTCATTACGTTACTCGGAACTCGTCCCGAAATTATTAGACTTTCACGCGTCATCGCGGTTCTTGACGAATTGCTTGGCAATGAGCATTTGCTTGTGCACACCGGCCAAAACTATGATGAGCGCTTAAGCGACATCTTCTTTTCTGACTTACAAGTACGCAAGCCTGATGTATATATGGGAGTGCGAGCTGATTCTTTCTCAGAACAAATTGGTCAACTTCTGACGAATGCTGAGGTGTTGTTCCGCAAAGAGCAACCAGAATCAGTTCTCATTTTGGGCGACACTAATACGGGCATTGCGGCGTTTGTCGCCAAACGTATGGGTATTCGTGTATGCCACATGGAAGCAGGAAATCGTTGCTTTGACGACCGCGTACCTGAAGAAGTTAATCGCCGTGTTATCGACCATTCTTCAACTGTGCTTATGCCTTACACTTATCGCTCAGCAGAAAACCTTGTGCGCGAAGGCATCGAACGTCAGCGTGTGTTTGTAACGGGTAACCCCATCAAAGAGGTGCTCGATTTTTATGCGGCAGATATTGATGAAGCAAATCCTTTCGTCAAGTTTTCTGTCGAACCTGGCAAATACTTTTTGGTTACAGCTCATCGCGCTGAGATGACCGATGACCCTGAGCGCTTGCGTTCGCTTATTGAGGCGCTTAATCAAGTAGGCGAGAAGTACGGTATGCCTGTGCTCGCGTCACTTCACCCTCGCACAAAAAATAAGATGGAACAGTACGGAATCGATGCTGGTCTTATCAACTTTGTTCCACCGATGGGCCTCTTTGATTTTGTACGTCTTGAAAAAGAAGCGTTCTGTGTA
>CALLZE010000130.1 GCA_937858655.1 uncultured Coriobacteriales bacterium | reverse complement strand
GTTTGACATACTCAATGATCCTTATATTAAGAATCGCGTTCCTGAAGAGCGACGCACGCAACTTCTTGAAAATCCTGAGATCATCGATGCCTTTATGAAAGAACTTGAAAATTTGCGAGAAGGAAAATAGGGAAGAAGCTCATGCGCATCTGTTCCATTTGTGGGTCAAAATACGAAGGTGAATATTGTCCTCATTGTGCTGATTTAACCAACCAGTCCACGACGACGTTTACGCCAGTGACGCTTTCCCACGGAGCAGAGTCTGAGAACATTGAGGCTCATGGTAAATTTTCGCTCACAGTTGTTAAAGGTCCACAAATTGGCGATTATTTTGTACTAGACGCGCCTCTGACTTCCATTGGTAGAGATTCAAAGGCAGATATATTTTTGAATGACAGAACCGTATCGCGCGAGCATGCGCAAATCGTTGTTTCGGGTGATACGGTTCTTTTAAAAGATCTGGGTTCGCTCAATGGCACCTACCTTGATGGTAAATTAGTTGATGAAGCCGAGCTGGTGTCGGGCGAAATCCTTCAAATTGGAACGTTTCAGCTCCAATTCCTCAAAAGGTAATAGTTTTCCATGTCGGAGAAAGATTATTTTACAATCGGCGAAGTTGTAAGAAAACTTTCAGCTCAATATCCTGATCTGTCAGTTTCAAAACTGCGCTTTCTCGATGACGAAGGCCTCATTTCACCTGAACGTACGCCAGGGGGATATCGCAAATTCAAGAAAAAGGATGTTGAGCGAGTCGAAGTTATTCTCAAACTTCAACGTGATTATTTTTATCCCCTCGAAATCATTCGAGCCAAGTTGCTTGAAATCGATGCCGGAAAAACTCCCAAAGAACTGCTTGAGCAGGAAGAGAGTGGCGTAGGTGGCCCCTTGCCGCTAACGCCACAGGTTGATGGCAAATTTTCTGTTCGAGACGCAAAGAATAAATTAGGAATTCCCGATTCTTTTCTGATGAATCTTGCGGAATTTGGGATAATTAAGTTGGAGCAACATCCAACGGGCAAATACGTCGCTAATAGTGATATTCCTATCATTGATGCTGCTTGGGCTTTGCGTCAGTACGGCGTAGAGCCTCGACTTTTGAAAATGTATGTCAACTTTTCACATCGTGAAGCTGAGCTTTTTGGGCGTATTTTGAGACCAACGTATCATCATAAGACGGCAGAATCACGGGAAAAACTAAATGAAAGCTTGACGGACATTTCGGTTCAGAGTGATATTTTGTGGGGTCATTTAACTCGCAGAGCTTTGGTTGATGAGCTTGAAGATTTGTTGTGAGTTTGAATTTATTGGTTTGGATTGATTCAGTAGTAAGAGAGGTTTTTTGTGAATTACAACGATTACATTAGGGATATTCCAGATTGGCCAACCGAAGGCGTAATGTTTAAAGATATTACTCCTTTGCTTGCCGATAACAAGGCGTTCAAGACTGCCATTGAAGAGATGGCTGCACCCTATAAAGACGCAGGCATTACTAAAGTTATGGGTGCTGAGGCGCGTGGATTTTTGTTCGGCACCGCTATCGCTTATGTGCTCGATGCGGGATTCGTACCTGCTCGTAAACCAGGCAAGTTGCCAGCGAAGACAATTTCAGCTGATTATGAACTTGAATATGGTCTCAATACTCTTGAGGTTCATGAAGATTCTTTCACGTCAGATGATGTAGTACTGATTGTCGATGACGTTATGGCGACGGGTGGCACAGCAAAAGCTAAGGCTGAGTTAGTTGATGCATTGGGCGCGCGCGTTGCGGGTTACGCATTCGTGCTTGAACTTGAGTTCTTACACGGTCGTGACAAGCTTGATCCTTCGCTTCCTATCGTATCGCTTGTTAAGGTTCAGTAATCTTAAGAGTGCCTTAAGAATTTACTGTCATTTTGGTTACAAAATCGCGCTCTCACAACTATGGGAGCGCGATTGTTATAAAGTGACAGTATGAGGATTTCGACCAACATAAAGTGCTCAATCTTCTTTAAGGCTTTTATTTGCTTATTGCTCTCGACGTTTATCCTTGCGCTACCGCTGACGCAAGCGCAAGCAACTTCCACAAAATCAAAAATTTATACGGCTAAAACTCAAGCTAAAGACGCGCGTGAAAAACTCGATGAGTTGTCAACGAAGCTTGAACTCGCTACTGAAGATTACGAAGAAGCGGAGCAGGCCGTTAAAAGCACCGAAGCAGACATTTTCGACATAAACATTAAGTTAAAAAAGGCGCAGCAAAAACTTGATAATGCTCAGCAACAACTTAATGACCGAGCCGCTTCAATTTATCGTCAAGACTCGCTTTCAATTGTTGACGTCGTTTTGGGCGCGGATAACTTTACTGATCTTGTCACACGACTCGATTTAATGCAGCGTTTATCTCAGCAGGATAACGAACTGCTCATTTCTGTTCGTAGCGCGAAAGCTGAGATTTCTGCCGCAAAGACTGATTTGGAGCAAAAACGTTTAGATCAAGCTGACGCTCAAAAGAAATTTGCACAAAAGAAAAATGAAGCTGAGAGTCTTTATGCTGAGCAAGCTGCATATCTTCAATCTCTTAATAGCACCATTAAAAAGCTCATTGAACAAGAACGCAAAGAAATTGCGGAACAGCAGGAGCGTGAAGCAAAAGCTGCTGCTGCGGCGGCTTCCAACTCTTCCTCGGGCGGTTCAGGAAACGTCTCGGGCGCGCGTGATTTTGACGCTTCGGCATTGGGCGGCGCGCACAGTGAAGTGGTCTCAATTGCGATGAAGTTTGTTGGAAAGACTCCCTATGTTTGGGGAGGCACCTCACCAAGCGGATTTGACTGTAGTGGTTTGACGCAGTATTGCTACGCTAAAATTGGCATTTCGATTCCTCGTACGAGCCGCTCTCAATACACAATCGGAGCCTTTATTCCTGCCAACAGAACTGACTTACTTCAGCCTGGCGATCTTCTGTTTTTCGGTTACGGACGGAGCGCGTCGCGTATTCACCATGTGGCAATATACGCGGGTGGCGGTAAAATGATTCATGCCCCCCAGACGGGTATGAAAGTGTCAGTTACCTATTTAAGTGGCCGCTCAGATTATGTTGGCGCGGTGCGCCCCTAGCAATAATTAACATTTGCTATTATTGAGAAGTTGCTCCTTGAGTGACTTCTTTTTATATATCAGATAGGGAAGCCATGGAATCACAATTATTGTTATCAGGCAACGAAGCCGTAGCGCGCGCTGCATGGGAAGTCGGCGTTGATATGGGCGTTGGATATCCTGGTACTCCTTCAACCGAAACACTTGAAGCATTAAGTAAACTCGAAGATGTGTATACGGAATGGTCGCCGAACGAAAAGGTCGCTCTCGAAGTCGCGGCTGGCGCTTCGTTTGCGGGTTCACGTGTGCTCGTGACGATGAAACACGTTGGACTCAACGTTGCGGCAGACCCTTTAATGACACTAGCTTATACGGGAGTAAACGGCGGCTTAGTCATTTTGGTTGCCGACGACCCGGGTATGCATTCGTCACAAAATGAACAAGATTCTCATAACTATGCAGGATTTGCTGGTGTGATTATGCTTGACCCCGCAGACCCTCAAGAAGCATATGACATGACCAAGCGCGCTTTTGAGATTTCAGAGAGCCATGATTCTGTGGTTATCGTTCGCAGTTCCGTTCGTGTTGCGCATACAAAGCAGATGGTGAGTGTTGGGGAGCGTAAGGGAGCCATAAAGCAAGCGTTCAAACGTAATCCCGCCAAATGGATTATGATGCCTGCCTATGCCAAAGGAGCACGCATAAAACGCGACGACCATTTGGCCACTTTTGCGCAAAGTGCAAATTGCGATGAGCTTAATAGAGTAGAACTTGCCGATAAGACCCTTGGCATCATTTGTTCAGGGGTTGTCTATACCTATGTGAAAGAGGCGCTTCCCGAGGCATCTATTCTTAAATTAGGCATCACGAATCCGCTCCCTCAGGCGCTCTTGGAGGAATTCGCCCACTCGGTTGAACGCGTCGTTGTTGCCGAAGAGGCCGATAGTATTCTCGAGCGAGAAATTCGCGCAGCGGGCATTGAATGTGAGGGTCTGAGTTGCCCACGCCGAGGCGAACTCACTCCGGCTCTTATTCGGGCAGCACTTGGGCTCAGTACAGCTGAAGTCAATGAAGCGTTTACGGTTGCACCAAGACCTCCGATGCTGTGTTCAGGTTGCCCTCATCGCCCCGTGTTTTACGCGTTAAAGAAAATGGGCGCAATTGTTACGGGTGACATTGGCTGCTACACTCTGGGTGCCATTCCACCTCTAGAGGCAATTGATACCTGTGTGTGCATGGGCGCTTCTGTCTCTATGGCACACGGCTTGGAAGTCTCTCGTAGTCTTGACAAAAAACGCGGAGAAGAAAGCACAACAGGAGATGCGCCCGTCGTGGGTATTATCGGTGATTCGACTTTTGCTCATTCGGGCATAACAGGAGCCGTCAACACGGTGTACAATGCGGGCGGAGGAACGATTGTTATTCTCGATAATCGCATCACCGCGATGACAGGACATCAGGGAAATCCGGTCAATGGTATTACTCTTCAACACCGCGCAACTAAAGAACTTGAGCTTGAGCCTCTGTTAAGAGCTTGTGGTGTTGACCGGGTGAGAACCGAAGATCCCAATGATCTTGCTGCGGTTACGAATGCGCTCAAAGAGGAAACGAGCGCAGACGAGTTTTCAGTCATCATTTTTAGATCGCCGTGTATTCTGCTCACGCGTTCGTGGCCGGCTGCCTATAAGGTTGACGTCGCAACATGCCGTGGGTGTAAAGTATGCACGAAACTCGGTTGTCCCGCGATTGAGTTTGATTCCCAAACTCGCAAAGCGCATATTGACGAAAAGGGCTGTCGTGGATGTGGTCTCTGTGAACAAGTATGTGATTTCGGAGCAATAGCCTGCACGGAAGGGGAGACAAACTAATGACGACAACAGTAATGCTCTGTGGTGTTGGCGGTCAGGGTACTATTCTCGCGGCAGACATATTGGCAAAAACAGCCGCTCAATCTGGTTTGGATGTTAAACTTTCTGAAATTCACGGAATGGCTCAACGTGGTGGTTCGGTCACGACGATTGTTCGCTTTGGCGAAAAAGTATTTGCGCCCGTCACTGACCCTGGTGAGGTGGATGCCCTTGTGTCTTTCGAGATGCTCGAAGCGTTGCGCTATGCTCATTTCGTAAAAAAAGGCGGTCGTTTCTTTGTGAATAACGAAGTTATTGAGCCGCTTTCAGTGGCTGTTGGCACGTTAAAGTTAGAGCTTGATCCCCTCCAGAAACTTAACGAGTTGGGCGCTGAGCTTGTGGACGCTTCGCGCATTGCTCAAAACGTTGGCTCACCAAAGTCTGCTAATATTGTTTTAATGGGGGCGCTTTCACAAGCATTACCTTTTGAGGAAGATGTATGGCGTGAGGTTATCACGAAACGTGTACCTCCAAAAACTTTAGCGGCTAATCTCGAGGCTTTTGATCTGGGAGCACAGAGCGTTAGGGCGCAATAAGGAGCCAAAATGGATATTATTCAATTAAGTGTATTCATTGAAAATAAAGCGGGACGCATTACCGAAGTTACCGATGCGCTCGCCAAAGCGGGGCTTAATATTCGGGGGCTTGCGGTCTCAGACACTGCGGATTTTGGTATCGTTCGTGTTATTGTCAACGATCCGATTGCTGGGAAAGCTGCTCTTGAGCGCGCTGGATTTACGGTACGCGAGACCCCAGTTCTCGTCATCAATCTTGCGGATGACCGCCCCGGTGGCTTGGCGGCTGTGCTCAAAACCGTGTCAGATGCGGGAGTTAATGTAGAATATATTTACAGTCTTGTTTCAACATATTTAGCATTAAATGTTGCAGATGTTGATGCCGCTAAAGCTTTGCTCAAAAACACGAATATCGATCTGGTCTCTTCTGAGACCCTCAAATAGTTAGGAAAGACTTTGAGAGGACGCTCACTCCATTACTCACTCGCAGTGCTCATTGCTGCTATGGTGGTTGCGCTCAGCGGTGCCTTTGCCGGCTGCAGTGCTAGCTCAAGCACGCGTCAAAGTTCTTCACATAGTCCACTTCGCATAGGTGCCATTCTCTCTTTGAGTGGCACCTATGCTTCTATGGGGGCAGTTGAAAAGCAATCACTTGAGCTTGAAACAAAGAAGATAAATGATGCTGGTGGAGTAAATGGCCACCCCATTGAGTTAATTATTGAAAACGATAATACCGATGAATCAAAGGCAGTGTCTGCGGCTGAAAAACTTATCAATAAAGATAAAGTTATCGCGATTTTAGGCGCTACGGGCACAGGCCCAACCATGGCCATTCGCTCAAGCGTTGAGAAAGCAAACATTCCACAAATTTCTATGGCGGGTGGAAATGTCATCACCGGACAACTCTCTTCGCACGTGTTTCAAACGCCCTGGACAAATGAACTTTTGCTCGATAATTTATTCAAAACCTTAAAAGGTAGGGGAGTAAAGCGCATTGCCCTTGTCACTGATTCGGGTGGCTATGGAAAAGATGGGCGTGCAATCGCGCTTGAGAAAGCTCAAAAATATGCACTTGAGCTTGCAGTCGATACCACCTTCAAACCCGGCGATACGGATATGGCCGCTCAGGTTGCTTCCGTTAAGAAATCAAACGCCCAAGCGATAGTGCTTTGGAACGCGGGAAAAGAAGCCCCTCTTTTTGTAAAGCAATATAAACTTTCTGGAAGTTCGCTGCCTATCTACGGTGGATCTGGCCAAGCGCGGGCGGAGTTTATCGAAGGAGCGGGAAAGTACGCCGAGGGCGTGACCATTATAACCGGTAAATCATTTGTGCCTGCTTCTTGGAAAGACAATACTAATGAACGCAATGCGATAGAGACATTCTTTAAGCGCTTTAATGATTCATACGGTTCTGATCCCGATATTTTTGCGGGACATGCATATGACGCGCTGCATCTCGTTGCTAACGCGGCTGGCGCCATGTCGGATGCCGAGCTGAACGCACTTGCCAAAGAAGATAACGCAGCTCAAAAATCGTTCCTTAAGAATCTCGAAAGTACCAATAACTTTTATGGATTTGGAGGAACCTTCGCTTATTCCTCAAAAGACCACAATGGGCTGACCTCTGAAGATACCGCATACTTTTATGTGAAAGACGGAAAGTGGGCTCAGGGAGCCGCTCAGGGACTCACAGGGCAATCTCAAGCCCAGTCATCACTTGCTCAACTTGCAGATCTCATAATAAACACGCTCAAGAATGCTTCTCTCTATGCGCTGATTGCTTTGGGCTTTATTGTTGTGTATCTGACAACGGGCTCTTTGAATTTTGCGCAAGGTGAATTTGTTGCGCTAGCTGGCCTTACGGCCGCGCTTTTAACGCGCATAGGACTCCCGCTCAGTGCAGCAATCGTTGTAACCCTTATATTGTCACTGTGCTTAGGATGGTTGTTTAACGCCGCACTCATTGCGCCGCTTATGAAACGCAACAATAAGCATCTCGTGGTGCAGATTGTCATTATCACTATTGGGGCTTCTGTTCTCTTGAGGCAAATTGCGCTCCACATTTTTGGTCCCGATGAACTCGCTCTGCCTTCGTTGTTTAAAACTGACACACTTAAGCTCGGTACACTTTCAATTGAGACGCAGACGCTCGCTCTTATTTGCTTCGCGTTGATTGCATTTATCGTATTCGCGTTTCTCTATAAGTACGCTCGCTTTGGCAAGGCGATGCGAGCTTATGAGCAGTCTCCTGAAGGCGCTCAACTTGTGGGCGTTTCAGCCAAATCGATTGTGCGTTCTTCGTTCATGCTGTCTTCCTTTGTGGGAGCGCTCGCGGGAATTTTGATAACACCTCTCACTCAGATGAGTTTTGATAGTGGCGTCAATCTTGGCATTAAGGGTTTTGCTGTTGCCCTCATTGGAGGCCTTACCAATCCACTCTATGCTTTACTGAGCGCCGTGTTGTTGGCGGGCCTCGAAACACTTTCGGGAGTATTCATCGACCCGATTTATAAAGATGTTATTGCGTATGTACTCATTATTTTGGTTCTTGTCTTGAGACCTCAAGGGTTATTTGCTCGAGCAAGGAAGGAGAAACTCTAATGCTTACTTTCTTGCTGCAAATTGGAGCTTTTATTCTTATCAATATGACGGTTGTGTCCGGTCTCACGATTCTGTATGGCTCGTGCGGCCAAGTATCCCTTGCTCAGGGAGCTTTTTTCGGTATCGGCGCATATACGATTGCCATATTGACAACAAAGGCCCAACTCAATGTA
>CALLZE010000129.1 GCA_937858655.1 uncultured Coriobacteriales bacterium | reverse complement strand
TATCTTGCGCTCTGAGTTTGAAGAGCTGCCGCTCAAGCGTTATATCATCATGACCGATGATGGCTCGGCAGGTGAAAAGGGCCTTGTTACTGCTCCCCTTAAAGAGTTGTGTGAGGCGGGTGAGCTTGACCATGTGTTTGTGGTTGGCCCCGCGATTATGATGAAATTTGCGGCGTTCACGACCGCAGAATATAACGTGCCTACCGTTGTGTCGCTCAATCCGTTGATGGTAGATGGTACGGGTATGTGTGGCGCGTGTCGTGTTACGATTCACGGCGAAACGAAGTTTGGCTGCGTTGATGGCCCCGACTTCGATGCCGCGGGCGTCAACTGGGATGAACTAATGAACAGGCAGCGCGTGTACGTTGAAGAAGAGCGCCTTGCCGACGGTCAATATTCAAGGAGCTGCTCATGCCATTCGTAGACGGAAAGTATCGCCCCTCGCGCGAGCCGCGTCATCATATGGAGACGCAAGACCCACACAAGCGCATCGATAACTTTGATGAGGTTGCGCTGGGATTTACTCCAGAAATGGCGGCTGCAGAAGCAAATCGCTGCCTCCAGTGCAAGGTGCCAACGTGTGAGCAGGGCTGCCCAGTTAACGTGCGCATCAAAGATTTTGTGCGCGGCATTATTGAAGATGATATGTGTGGTGCCGTAACGGCTCTTCGTGATAAAAATGCGCTTCCCGCTGTGTGTGGGCGTGTGTGCCCTCAAGAAAAGCAGTGTGAAGAAGCCTGTATTCTGGCCAAAAAGGGTGAAGCCGTTGCTATCGGCGGTCTTGAGCGCTATGTGGCTGACTGGGACCGCTCTCAACCAGCGGATAAACGCTGCAGTATTACACCGCAGCCCCGTAATGGCAAAAAAGTAGCCGTTATTGGTTCAGGCCCTTCGGGTCTTGCCTGTGCGGGTGAGCTTTCATTGCTAGGATACGAGGTCATCGTGTTTGAGTCGCTCCATACGGCTGGCGGCGTGCTGGCCTATGGTATTCCCGAGTTTCGTTTGCCCAAGTCGAT
>CALLZE010000128.1 GCA_937858655.1 uncultured Coriobacteriales bacterium | reverse complement strand
CGCCAACAACCTGTTGGCCCGTAGTAGAATGCGCGATAAATTCTTGCGCGCTAGACTGCTGAGAGACCTTGGCCACCTTGAAATCACAGATTATCTCTACGCCCAGGCGCGCACATTCAAGCCGAAGAACATCGAGAACTGAACTTGCGTTATTGGATATTGGATAGATGCGACCTTCGTCATCTGAGTATGTCAAGAGGCCGAGACCCTCAAAGAAAGACACGATATTCTCGGAGGTGTATGTCGACAAAACGGGGCTGACAAAGTCAGCAACATTATAAGCCGCAGGGGAGATTTCTCTATTTGAAAGATTGCAACGGCCGTTGCCTGTCGTGAGTATCTTGCTGCCTATGCGAGGCTTTGCTTCGAGAACCGTGACGGCAGCGCCCAATCGTGAGGCAGCAATAGCTGCTGACAACCCCGCTGCTCCACCACCAATTATCATTACTGTTGACTTTGGCATTGCTCTCCAACTGTTAGGTTACTAGATATACATTATAGACTGTGTCATACGCAGTCTAAGCTGATCTAGTAAAGGGCATCGAGGGCTCAAATCTCTAACACTCCGCCATTTTAAAAACAAAAATGGCCCCCCTCGCTTGTTTGCAAGAGGGGCCATTGGTCAATTAATTATTTTCTGTTTTCTCTTTGAGGAGATCGCGAATCTCTCTGAGTAACACGACATTTTCTTCAAGCGCTGGTGCTTCTTCAGCACTCTCCTGCTCTTTGGTGCGCTTGAGGGAGTTAATTGCCTTGATAAAACTAAAGATAACAAGCGCGATGAGCAAGAAGTTGAAGATGCTTTGAATAAACGCACCGTAGCGTATGGCCGCCTCAGGAGTCGCGCCCGAAGCCTGGGTAATAACAAACTTCAAGCTTTGGAAGTCGATGCCTCCCAGAATCAGGCCAATTACGGGCATAACAATATCGTTAACAAGCGAGGTAACAATTGCAGTGAACGCGCTACCGATAACAACGCCGACAGCCAAATCCATGACGCTCCCGCGCGAGATGAACTCTTTGAATTCATCAATAAACTTAATTTTATTAGCCATGACTGCTCCCTGCTCCCATGAAGATTCCTCGAACATGCCCATCACAAAGCATTGTATACAACAAAAACATGCCCAATATACGAAAAATCATACCACCTGCACACCTTGATTTCTGCACGGATTTGCAGTGAAAGTGACCACCGCTCAGTAGCGTTTTCTAAAGCCTCTTCTCAAAACCAAATTCTTCGAGAAAAGATCCATCCTCAAAGACTTGGCGATGAATGCCCCCGACCTGGGTAAAACCGCACTTTTCATAAAGCGCGATGGCGGGCAGATTGCTACACGCCACCAAAAGACGCAAGTACCCTGCGCCTTGCTCACGAGACCACTGCTCAATGAGTTCAAGCGCCTGTGTTCCTGCGCCTTGGCGAGAGTGCTCAACATTCACTCCAAAACGGTCGAGGTAGATGGCAGAATCTTTTTCGCTACTCCAACTCAGTTGGTTTTCAAAAGAAGGTTGATCCGAAAGAGCGCACGCAGCCACTATGCTGCCCGAGCGCTCAAAAACATAGAGGCTATTGCACTCAATATCGTTCTGGAGAAATTCGACGGGATAAACATCATCCCAGATAGCCAATTCGCGCGCGTTCATCCGCTCAACAATGCGCGCATACATTTCTTTAAGAACGGCGAGCTCACTCATGTGTGCCCGCCGCATAATCATGTCAACCATGGAGCATCCTCGTATCGATGGCCTACTCGGGCTCGATTACCTCAAGTCCTCGCAAGTAAGGGCGCAACACTTCTGGCACAACAACTGTGCCATCAGCCTGCTGATAGTTCTCGAGAATCGCCGCAAACGTACGGCCGACCGCAAGCCCTGAACCGTTGAGCGTATGCACAAAGCGTGAGCCCTTGAAGTTCTGTGGTTCGCGATATTTGATGCTCGCGCGACGCGCCTGGAAATCGACGCAGTTCGAGCATGAAGAAATCTCTTTATAGTTGTTATAACTCGGGAGCCAGACCTCAATGTCGTAGGTCTTTGCCGCCCCAAAGCCCATGTCGCCCGTGCAGAGCACAATGCGACGGTAGGGAAGTTCGAGCAGTTCGAGAATCTTCTCAGCTTGAATAGTCATGCTCTCCAGCTCGTCAAACGACTCTTCTGGACGAGCAAACTTAACCATTTCGACCTTATCAAACTGATGCAAGCGAATGAGCCCACGAGTGTCGCGTCCAGCCGCGCCCGCCTCCTCACGGAAGCACGATGTAAAGGCCGTGTAGCGCAAAGGCAACTGCTCACCCTCGAGCACCTCATCACGATGCAAATTGGTAAGCTGAACCTCTGCTGTTGGAATCAAATATAGGCCCTCATCAGCGGTTTTGTAGAGGTCATCCTCAAATTTAGGGAGCTGGCCCGTGCCATACAGCGTATCGCCATTTGCGAGTGATGGCGGCCACCACTCTTTAAAACCCGCGTCTGCATGCGTATCGAGCATGAAGTTAATGAGAGCTCGTTCAAGCTGAGCTCCACGTCCACCGAGCACGACAAAACTTGAACCCGCAAGTTTTACGCCGCGGTCAAAATCAATCATATTGAGCGCAGGACCTAAGTCCCAGTGCGCTAGAGGCTCAAAATCAAACGTACGAGGCGTGCCCCACTTTTTAATTTCAACATTTTCGTTTTCTTCGCGACCAACAGGAACCGACTCATCAGGGATGTTTGGGCCTGTAGCGAGCAGATGCGTGGTAGCGTCATCAATTTCTTTCATTTCTTGCTCAAGAGAGGAGATGCTTCCTTTGAGTTCCGCAACTTCTGCCTTTGCCGCCTCGGCTTCGTCTTTCTTGCCTTGCTGCATAAGCGCGCCAATGTTTTTACTTGCCGCATTGCGCTTGGCCTGCAGCTCTTCAACTTGCGCGATAAGGGCACGACGCTTGGTATCAAGCGCCAAGAATTCTTGAACATCCCACGTCGAGTTGCGCGCCTTCATGGCAGCGTCAACACGCTCAGGGTTTTCACGAACAAACTTTGCTTCGAGCATCTCTAACTCCTTGGATATCTAAATGTATTTTTAATCATACCTTAATTGAAACTTAAACAGTTTGATAATATAGGCATGAACAACTCATATCTGCACGTAATCATACTCACGCGAGGACCCCTATGACAACCAAACAAAACGTAAACAGCCCAGCAGTATCAGACAATGAGCCCTTTATCATTGCGCATCTCGATTGCTCGTCTGGCGTATCGGGCGACAAATTTCTCGGAGCGCTCATCGATGCTGGGGCGCAAATGGGCCAGTTTACTGAAGCTGACCTCGCAGCTGCCGTAGCGCAAATTGCTCCTGAAGCAGTTATCTCAGTCGGTCATACCACCACTTATGGCGTGTCCGCCAAAACAATACAAGTGCATGCCCAAGGCGAAGCTGAGCACCACCACAACACTTTTAAGGACATTAAAGCTCTCATCGAAAACTCAGAACTCCCCGCTCCCGTTATCACCAACGCTGTCAACATTTTTACTCGCCTGGCAGAAGCCGAAGGTCTCGTACACAGTGTTGAGCCAGAAAACGTAGCGTTTCATGAGGTGGGAGCCATCGACTCCATCGTCGATGTTGTTGGCGTGTGCCTTGGCCTGCACAAACTTGGCGTCAACGCGCTCTACGCCACACCACCTGCGCTCGGAAGCGGCACCGTCCATTGCGCGCACGGCGAACTGCCCGTTCCAGCCCCTGCCACGGCCGCGCTTTTGCTCAACAAGCCAACCGCGGTAAGCAACGCAGAGGGAGAACTTACTACTCCAACAGGCGCGGCGCTCCTCTGGTTGGCGGCTGGGTTCGGCCCCGTTCCTCCCATGACGCCCGTGCTGTTGGGATACGGCGCTGGCTCGCGCGATATCGGACAGCCCAATATTTGCCGCCTCATCGTCGGTGAAGCAGCAACCGCTCAAACGCATGGCACCGCTGCGCCGCACCAACTTCAAACAGACGACACTGTGCTACTTGAGACCAACATTGACCACATTACTCCAGAGGCAGTTGCCTTCGCGGGAGAAGAGCTCATTGCGGAGGGGGCACTCGACGTCTGGATTACCCCCATCGCTATGAAAAAAGGTCGTGCGGCACTGACACTCTCAGTCCTTGCAGCGCCAACCGAAGCTGAACACTTCGCGCAGCGTATGGTTGCTCTCACTGGAACTCTCGGCGTACGCGTCACTATGCAGCCCCGACTCATTGCCGAGCGGGAAACTGTTGAACTTGAAACTCCTTGGGGAACAATCACCCTTAAGCATGGAGCGGGCCGCTTTCGCCCCGAACATGAGGACGTTGCCCGAATTGCCCGCGAAAATGACTTGCAATACGCGGACGTTTTACTTAAGATTTCAGAACTGCTAAAATAGTTAGAAAAATCTTAATAAATAAGGAGCAAGACAATGATTCGCGACATGATTGTTTTCGATTATGACAAGTGCACCGGTTGCGGCGTGTGCGCGCAAGGCTGCGGCAAACAGGTTATCGAAATGGTAAATGGCAAACCCCGCATTGAGCAGGACCGTCTGTGCGACGGCCTTGGTGTATGTGTACCTCTTTGCCGCTTCGGGGCCATCTCGGTCGAGAAGGTCGACACCGAGCCGTTCGACCCTCAGGCAGTTTTGGAGTACCGCGCCCGTAAGCGAGGTTAATTTTCGCCAAACGCAGCAAAAGGCCAGCAAAAGCTGGCCTTTTTTCTCCCTCATTGGTGCGCTAATGCGCTATTGTATACGTCTCATTTTCTTCGCGGCACACAAAGCCTTCCTCAACTAACGAGCTCAAGACATCCTCAGCAATATCAACTTCATATTTGCATGCCTTCGCATAGTGCGCGGCAGTGCCGCCTGGGCTATCGAGCACTTGGCGCAGTAATGAAGCACGCTTCTGCCTGCGCGATCCCTCATAAGCGCTCTGCTTTGTGTGATGCTTGCTGCGCCGCGACGGATTAGGAAACACCTTTTTCAACCAAGCGCCGTAGTCAAGCAACGCGTAGTTCCAAAGACGCGCGTCTATTCCGCGGCTCTCAACTTCGACAGCAGCAGCTTGCACGGCTGCCAAAACCGATCGATCGCTCACGCCTTCTTCTTCAGGCCATAACTCGTGGAGCACAACGGTTCGCACATTTGTCTCAAGATAGGCTGAGGGCTCGTTAAAGGCGAAGGCGCGCACGCCAGCCGCGGTAGCAGGCCCGATGCCCGGGAGGCTACAGAGTTCCTCTTCACTGCGGGGGCACTCCCCATGATATTTTTCCGACACTTCTTGCGCGCAACGATAGAGCGCTAAACAACGACGGTTATATCCCAAACCTTGCCACGCTTCGAGCACATCGACCTGAGCCGCGCTAGCTAGCGCGTCAAATGTTGGGAACTTTTCAATCCATCGCTCAAAGTAACGCACAACGCGCTGCGTTTGCGTCTGCTGCAGCATGACTTCCGAGACCAGCACCTCATACGGATCTTGAGTGCGGCGCCAAGCAAAGTCACGATACAAATCAGCTCGTGAGTCCAAAACGTGATCAACCATCACGGCCAAGGCTGCCTCGCTAAACGTATGCTCTATGCTCTTTTTTTTCTTGTCTTTCGTCATAATTCGCGCCCGTTCCTCAAAAAACCATAAAGTATATCGCACGTTCTACATAGCAATTACCGCATAGTTTCGATATTCTAATAAACGTGTGAGGATATACACTCCGTGCGTTTCTCACTCAACTATTCGGCGTCTATCACGTACCACCAACTACAAGGAGATACTTATGAAAGCATCTAAAGGCGATACCGTAAAGGTACATTATACTGGCACGCTCTCAAGTGGCGAAGAGTTTGACTCAAGCCGTGAGCGCGAGCCACTTGAGTTTGAGCTTGGCGCAGGAATGGTTATTCCTGGCTTCGATGCCGCTGTCCTGGAACTTGAGCCAGGCGAGAGTGTCACCGTCACAATCCCAGCCGAAGAGGCCTACGGCGAGCGTCAAGACGAGCTTATCCAATCTCTTCCACTCGAATTCTTCGGTGAGCAACTCCCTGAAGAAGGCTGGATGCTCCAATTACAATCAGAAGATGGCAACATCATTCCTGCGGTTGTTGTATCAGTTGACGATGACTCAGCAACTCTTGATATTAACCATCCTCTCGCTGGACAAGACCTCACTTTCGAAATCAACCTAGTTGAAATTGTTGAAGCATAAGCCATAATGATTGCCAAGGGGGCATAGTAGGACTCAATGAGCATTGCTTATCGACAAATTTTTAACATCTGTAAGCGCGCCGGACTTCTCAACGAGGAGCAGGTTAAGGATATCTTTGACCAATCATACGGCCGCTCTCCGATAGCAGTAGCTCAAGAGCTTCACTACACCACCGAAGAAGACATCGCAAAAACACTCGCAGCGCATTATCGCTGCGAGTACTGCGACATCGAAGAAATCGAGCAAAATCCCCAAGCCATCATGAAACTACCGCTCGACACCTTGAGGCGCAACCACATGATGCCCATTGCGCTCACCGACACCTCAATTTCTGTCGCTATGGTGGACCCTTCAGACATCTTGGCTCGCGATGACGTGCGCACGCTCACGCGCCTCAACGTGATTGTTCTTGTATCGGCCGAAGGCGCTCTCAACCGCGCGCTCGACCAATACGAGGCCAATCAAACCAACCTCTCAAATATGGTTGAAGAGGTATCTGACGAAGATGAAGCCGAAGACGAGTTCGACGAAGATAGCGTCGTCTCCAAACTCATGAACAAGATTATTTCCGATGCAATTAATCTCAACGCGGGAGATATTTATGTTGAGCCGCGCGAGAGCGAAATGCAGATTCGATTTCGAGTTGACGGCGTTTGCCGAGAGATTTTCTCCGCTCCCAAGTCAATTTACCGACAGTTTATGAACCGCTTGAAAATTCAGGCTGACCTCGACATTTCCGAGCGTCGTAAACCTCAGGATGGCCGCTTTACTGTCACCATGAATAACAAAGTTGTCGACT
>CALLZE010000127.1 GCA_937858655.1 uncultured Coriobacteriales bacterium | reverse complement strand
TCAAAGAGGTCGCCCATTTGTTCGGTAGTGTCGTATTTAAAGGTTGTGCTTTGGTAGATTGGCAGCACGCGTGGTTCTCCCTTTTTTGGAGTCCAGCCTGACTGCACACATTTCGTGTCCTGATGATACGTGCTCATGAGCGTCCTTCCCATATTGTCCTAGTAAAGCCTAGGTTATAAGAAAAGAACGCGCGTGAGTAGAAAAACAACAAATGTTTTAATTAATTGGTGCTCACAGAGGGGTAGATGGGGGCAGCAAGGGCGCTGATTTTTTCGTTGCGCGCACTCTCGGCCTTTGTTACTATAGGTGAGCACGCCGTTGCCGGAGAGGTGGCAGAGTGGTTGAATGCGGCGGTCTCGAAAATCGTTTTACAGGTATTTCCTGTAACGTGGGTTCGAATCCCACCCTCTCCGCCATTAGTTTGGATATTCTAACTTAAACCGCTCACAGGCGGTTTTTTAGCGCCACCGGCGTGAAACTTGCAGACTCTATATTTTTTTTCGTAATTAACATGGCTATAATCGCTCTCGCGTGTGCGAGTGTATATCTCGTATACTCACGGACTGCGCATGTTGTGCGCAGGGAAATTCGACAAAGGATAGGTAAAGCTAATGAGTAAACACGACCTCGACAAGCTGTTCAATCCCAAGAGCATTGCCGTTATCGGTGCCTCAAATCGCAAAGGTTCAGTTGGCTATATCTTGCTCAAAAACATCACTTCTTCAGAATTTGAAGGTGTGGTTTACCCAATCAATATCAAGGCTGAAGCTGTTCAGGGTATCAAAGCATATCCAACCGTAGCTGATGTTCCTGGCTCAATTGATTGTGCCGTTATTGCTGTTCCTGCAAAGGCAGTTCCCGACACCATTCGCCAGTGCGGCGAAAAGGGCGTTGGCGGAGCAGTTGTTATTACCGCTGGATTTAAAGAGGCTGGTCCAGAAGGACTTAAGCTCGAGCAAGAGATGAAAGCTGTTGCTGAGGAGTACGGTATCCGTATTCTCGGACCTAACTGCCTCGGTTACGCTCGTCCTCCACTGCACATCAATACGACCTTTTCAAATGAGTGCGCAGGACCAGGGCGCGTTGCGTTCATCAGCCAGTCTGGTGCGCTTGGTACCGCAATTCTCGACTGGGCAAAAGCAAACAACATTGGATTTAGCGCATTTGTTTCAGCTGGTTCAATGACCGATGTCGACTTTGGTGACATGATTGACTACTTTGGTAAGGACCCTTACACCAGCAGCATCATCATGTACATCGAGTCAATTCAGGATGCACGTTCGTTCATGAGTGCCGCTCGTCACTTCTCAAAGCAAAAACCAATTATTGTTGTTAAGTCAGGTCGTACCGCGCGAAGCGCAATGGCTGCAGCAAGCCACACAGGTGCGCTTGCGGGAGACGATACGCTTTATAGCGCCATCTTCCGACGCGCTGGTGTCGTTCGCGTTGACTCAATTTCAGACTTGTTCGACTCAGCGGAGTCGCTTAGCCGTGTTAATAATCCAAAGGGTAAGCACCTCGGTATTATCACCAATGCTGGTGGCCCTGGTGTTATGGCATCAGACCGACTCATTGCTTTGGGCGGTGAACTTTCTGAGCTCACTCCTGAAACCGACATGAAGCTTAAAGATGTTCTTACCGACTTTAACGCTCGTGGAAACCCTGTTGACATCGGTGGAGACGCTCCTCCTGAGCGCTTTGCTGCCGCAACAAAGATTATGCTCCAGGATGAGAATACCGAAGGTGTTCTTGCAATTTTGACTCCTCAGGCAACCAGTGACCCAACCACCACAGCGAATATGCTTGTTGAGATTGCGAAGGATGCCAAGAAGCCACTTCTCACCTCATTCATGGGTGAAATTATGGTGGGCGAGGCAATTCGCATTTTCCGTAAGGCAGGCATTCCTGTATTTACGACGCCAGAAGACGCTGTTGTCGCATACATGAACATGTATGAGTACACACGCAGCCTCGATGCACTCTACGAAACTCCTGCAGATATTTTGCCTGAGTTTAACCCAGATCGTGACGCCGTTAAAGAAGTATTTAAGGGTGCTGTGGCAGAAGGCCGCACAACTCTTTCAGAGTTTGAAGCAAAGAAAGTTCTCGACGCTTATCAGATTCCAACGGTTAAGACGGTTATTGCTAAGAGTGCAGAAGAGGCCGAGAAGGCTGCGAGCGAAATTGGCTTCCCAATCGTTATGAAGATTCACTCAAACGACATCACTCACAAGAGCGATGTAGGTGGTATTGCGCTTAACATTCGTTCAGCTGAAGAAGCAGGCAAGCAGTTCACCAAGATTTTGGAGCGCGTAAAAGAGAATGCTCCTGACGCTGAGATTATCGGTGTAACTGTTCAGGAAATGAGCCGCGGCGGCCATGAGGTTATCGTGGGAGCAAAGCAGGATCCAACGTTTGGCCCTTCAATCCTCTTTGGTATGGGTGGCACAGGCGTTGAGCTCTTCCGCGACGTTGCTATCGACTTCCCACCACTTAACCAAGCGCTTGCTCACTCAATGATTCAGAGCACCAAGGTTTCAAAGCTTCTTGCTGGTTACCGTGGTTCTGAGCCCGTTGATATGGAGAAACTTGAGCAGACGCTGGTTAAGATCAGCTATTTGCTGGTTGATTTCCCTGAGATTACAGAAATGGACATCAATCCTTTGCAAGTACGTGCTGACGGACTGTGTGCTCTTGACGCTCGTATCATGGTTGACCCTGAAAAGGTTGGCAAAGACATTCCTGCAGGTTCACATCTCATTTTGCCGATGTACCCCAGCAAGTATGTTGGCAAGTTAGAACTTGCTGGCGAGAAGTTTGACATTCGTCCTATTCGTCCTGAAGACGAAGGCGCATGGGCAGACATGATCGCGACCTTATCTCCTAAGACTGCTCAGTTCAGGTTCTTTGAGGATGTTGATACGGTAACCAAGGACATGCTTGTTCGTTATTGCCACACCGACTACGATCGCGAAATTGCGATGGCTGTGTTTGCTGAAGAGAACGGCAAGAAGGTTATGGTTGGCATTGGCCGTTTGGTTATTGATCCAGCGACCAACGCAACAGGCACCTTCGCCATTCTTGTTCATGATAACTATCAGAACAAGGGCATCGGT
>CALLZE010000126.1 GCA_937858655.1 uncultured Coriobacteriales bacterium | reverse complement strand
CAAATTCTTGCCTACTGCTTCAATCTTGTAAGATAAGCCACTAGTTTCCCCTGATCGAAATGCGAATCGTTTATATACATTGGCGAATATATTAAATTGTGGATACGTTATTAAGGCAAGGCCCCAACGCGATGCCCAAAAAAACAAATATCCGAACGCCCAGGCAAACGAAGAAGAGACAAGTACTTTTAAACGTCCTTCTTGAGTTAGCATAAATGCAACAAGGAGTGGCAAACCCAATGAAATCAGAGGTGCAGACAAAAAGTCAATCCAAGAAGTAGATACACCAATTACGATAAAGAGTTCTGGAGCAAAGTCTTGAATTTTGCATTTTCGTGAAAAAACGAGCTCAAAAATTATCGCCCCGAACGAAATATAGTAAACACTCGCAAACTGCATAGAAAAAGGAACAGCCGCAAAACCGAGTTGAAATAATATCACCACAAAAAAGACTGCGAAAAGCGTGTTAAATCTTTGGGCGAATAAGAATGCAATTATTATCAGCAAAATGGCGAAGCACGCAACATTAATGCGCAATATACTTTGATAAGTGAAAATGCAGAGCAAAACTCTAAGAGGAACCACATAGCCGTTCCAATATCGTAAGTAATGGCTATTGAGAAGATCCCAATTGTGAATCCTACTCACCAAAGGAATGAGTGAATTTCGAATATTACTAAAAAAAGAAGCATTGAAGGCATTATCAAAGTGATTCAGACTTCGATACGGAACAGCCATATTCAGCATGATACTGTCCGTGCACAAGTCTTGTTTATATTTATCGTCTTTCCCTACGATATGAGGGTACTGGTTAAGCGATAAGAAAGACGCTTCACTTTGTGCTACATGATTTTGTATTTCTTTAAGTGGCAAAAAGGTGCTCAGTAGCTGAAGTCCCAAAAATAAAAAGCTAGTGACGACAAAAATTACTGCACACTTAAATAAACGTGTTTTATGAACACAGGAGCGTTTCCGATCAGCATGACCTACTTTCGTCACCATGCGTGTTTCTCCCTTCAGTGCCCTCAGCTAAAGTATTCAAATAAAGTTCGAAAATTGTACGTGTTTGCTTGCGAACTGAGTCAAGGATAATGCCACTGATAAAAGCCATGAGAGCAGCCATCATAAGAAAAACCGCCGTAACAAGCGTTGGCATATACGACACGAGACCCGTCTCAAAATATTCAATCAAGGGTCTCAAGAAAAGTACAAAGCCAACAATAAATAGAATCGCGGCCGTGCAGCCGAAAAACTGGAGAGGTCGGTAATCTTTAAATAGCGCAAAGATTATCTTAATAATGCGCCCGCCATCAACAAACGTGTTGACCTTCGATGCGCCCTTTGTGCGGTCGCTATAGGTCACGGGATGTTGCGTGACGAGAAAATGCTTATCGAGTGCATTAATAGTCATCTCGGTTTCAATTT
>CALLZE010000125.1 GCA_937858655.1 uncultured Coriobacteriales bacterium | reverse complement strand
TTGACAAAGTTGCGCAAGGTGGCATCGTGATTGTCGATGAAATGCTTGTGCCAACGATACCTGCGCGCGATGGCGTGACGGTATTTAGTTTGCCAGCAACTCAGATGTGCGAAGACGCAGGTCTTAAAGGGCTTGCTAACGTGCTTCTCGTCGGCAAGGTTTTGAAGGAATCTGGTGCGGTGAGCGAAGAATCTTTGTTTGCGGCTATCGACAAAACGATACCCCCCAAACGTGCTCATCTTATCGAGCCCAATAAGAAAGCGTTAGAACTCGGACTCAACAATTAGGAGATTATCATGGGATCAGAATTTGACCAGTTAGGACTTCGTCTTAAAGGCCTTCGCGAAGCGTGCGATGTCTCAGTGGAAGAGATGGCTTCTGATCTAGAGATTCCCGTGGAGCGTTATATGAGTTATGAGGAGACGGGCGCAGATGTGCCTATCTCGGTGATTTATCATATGGCGCACAAATTTGGCGTTGATTTGACTGAGATTCTTACGGGGTCAAATGCCAAACTTGATACCTACCAAGTCGTGCGAAAAGGCGAAGGTCTTGTGGTCGACCGTTATCCTGGATACCACTTTCAAGATCTCGCATTTCGATATAACAAAAAAATTATGCAACCTCTCGTGGTCACCCTCGACCCAAGCAATGAACCAGCAGCTCTTGTTACTCACACTGGTCAAGAGTTTAATCTCGTCCTAGAAGGTTCAATCCTACTCACCTTTGAGGATAAAGACATTCTGCTTCACTCAGGAGCACAAGCATGGACAGAAGTGCGCTTCTGACGTGCCAGCCAAGTTTTTGACCGTTATTGCAGAGTAGCCCTTCTTTCACGATAGAGCCGAGGAGAACCATCATGAACCATATACTGAAAAAATACTGTCCCCGTATTGAATTTGAGTCATACGAAGACTTTTATCAAAATTTTGCTATTGAAACGCCGCACAACTTTAACTTTGCTTATGACGTAGTAGATGAATGGGCACGCGTTGAGCCTGATAAAAAAGCTCTTCTTTGGTGTGATGATTATGGTCACGAGAAGGCCTTTACCTTTTCTGAAATTTCGAAACTTTCCAATCGCGCTGCGAATGCTTTTTCTGAAATGGGTATTGGCAAAGGCGACGTTGTTCTTCTTATTTTGCGTCGTCGCTGGGAATACTGGATTGCGGCTACAGCGCTTTGGAAGTTGGGTGCCATTGTCATTCCTGGGACCATTCAACTAACAACAAAGGATATTGCGTATCGCGTTCAAAACGCAGAAGCGAAGATGATTGTTTGCGTCAATGACGACTATGTTATCGAACAGGCGGATGGGGCGTGCGAGATTTCTCCGACGGTTCAAAACAGAATCATTTGTGGCGGTAGCCGTGAGGGTTGGACAAACTTTGAAGAGCTTCTTGAGGGCGCTTCTGATGAGTGGAGTCGCCCGACAGGTGAGTTTGCAACAACAAGTGACGACATCTTTATGATTTACTTCACATCGGGCACAACGGGTAATGCGAAGATGGTTCGTCATAGCCATCGTCATCCCCTTGGACATATTTTGACGGCACGTTACTGGCAACAGGTTCAAGAAAATAAGCTTCATATGAGCGTTACTGACTCGGGCTGGGCGAAGTTTGGTTGGGGTAAAATATTTGGTCAATGGATTTGTGGCGCTACGGTTTTTGCGTACGATATGGATAAGTTCATTCCAAAGAAGTTACTTCAAACAATTCAAGATCATAAATTGACAACCTTTTGCGCGCCTCCTACGATGTACCGCTTCATGCTGCAAGAGGACGTAGCGGCATTTGATCTTTCCTCGGTTGAAAACTTCACCACGGCAGGTGAGCCTCTTAACGCTGAGGTTTCAAACAAGTGGTTTAGCTTTACAGGCAAGCGCATTCGAGAAGGTTTCGGCCAGACCGAGTCGGTTGTTCTTATCGCTACATGGCCTTGGGTTGAACCGCGTCCTGGTTCACTGGGCAAGCCTTCGCCGCTTCAAAATATTAAGCTTCTCAATGAGCAAGGCATTGAGTGTGAAGATGGTGAAGAGGGCGCGATTTGTGTAACGGGTCTTAAAGAGGCTTATCCTCCTGGCTTGTTTGTTGGCTACTACCATGATCCTGAGCGTACGAAGGAGACAGTAGGCGGCGACGTATACAACTTGCACGATATGGCATGGCGTGACAGCGATGGCTACTATTCATTTGTCGGCCGCGATGATGATGTTATTAAGTGTTCAGGATATCGTATTGGGCCCTTCGAGGTTGAATCGGCTTTGGTCGCGCATCCTGCGGTTATCGAGTGCGCTATTACGGCGGCACCTGACCCCATTCGTGGACTCGTGGTTAAGGCAACCGTTGTGCTCGCAAAAGGGTATACACCTGGCGATGAGTTGACCAAAGAACTGCAGAACCACGTTAAGCACACGACTGCGCCGTATAAATATCCGCGTATTGTCGAGTACGTTGACGAGCTGCCAAAGACCATCGGTGGCAAAATTAAGCGCGCTCAAATTCGCAATACCGATGCGGAGCAAGCAGAGTAAAGAAAACGTGTGCACGAACAGTGAACATTAAATTCATTGTTCGTGCACATTGTCATTTCTGGTGGTGCTCATTTGTGACTTCGGCGGTACAATTATGAGCATGAATTATTTACCAAACAACATTGCTGAGCGCGCTCATGAAAGCGGGCTTTTTTCACTCCGTATTGGTCTCGAATGCGAAGGTGTGCGTGTCACGCCTGACGCACGGATTGCGCGTACGCAGCACCCTGCCATATTTGGCAACAAGTTAACGAATCCCTATATCACAGTCGATTATGCTGAACAGCAGGTTGAGGTTATCACGCCCGCCTGTGAGAGTGAGCAGCAAGCGTACGATTTTGCGCGAACCTTGCGAGAGATTGTTGAAGGTGAGGCTAAGGAGCAGGGAGAGTTTTTGTGGCCATTTTCACTTCCTCCTCGCTTTGTGGACAGTGCAAAAGATATTGAAATCGCGCACTTCGATGACTCGCCTCGTGGCCAAGCGTCACGGGCTTATCGCGAAGAACTTGCGCGACGGTATGGCAAAGAACAGCAGCTAATATCGGGAGTTCACTTTAACTTTTCATTTGATGAGCGCTTGCTTGAGTTGTGCGGCGGTCACAATGAAGCCTATATGAAAGTCGCGCGCAACTACCATCGCTACGGTTGGTTGCTCGTATATCTTTTGGGAGCTTCTCCGGATCAAACGGGCAAGCATCCCCTGAGTGTTTCTAAGCGCAACGGACGTGAAGGGTATCGCAATCAAGAAGAGATATATCCTGATTGTAGTTCTCTGGAGAACTACGTTAAGAGTGTGCGCAACTTCATCGAGCAAGATTTTCTCTCAGAGCCCAAAGAACTCTATTCGCCCTTGCGTTTGAAACCGCATGATCCTCGCCGTGTTTTAGAGTCTCTTGAAGAACAGGGCATTACGTATCTTGAGATTCGCTCGATAGACTTGAATCCTTTTGACGAGGCTGGTATGGCCCTTGAGGACATTCGGTTTATGCGCGCTTTTGTGCTGTATTTGTTGCTGGCTCCTGAGCCACCAACCTATGCGTGCTGGCTTCACGATGCTGACCAAAACATTCTTCAGGTCGCTGATAACGGACTTGACCCCCACGCACAGATAAAGCTCGAAGGCGCAGAGGTGCCTTTACGCAAAGAAGCGCAGCGTCTTGTTAATGAGATTGCTCAACTTGCGCATGAACTTGCCCTTGGCGATGAGGTTGAAGCGGCAGTTTCGAGCGTGAGTGCGCGTGCGCACGATCCTGAGAATCTGCTCTATGCGGCGCGTATTAAGCGTGTAACGGCCGAGCAGGGGTATTTTGAGGCAGGCGTCCAATTGGGCCAAGCTCTCCAGCGACAGGCGCTTAAAGAGCGCTGGTTGACTCCCGGTTATGAGGAGTGGGAGATGTCGACACAGTTGCTCGTCAAAGAGGCGCTTAAACGCGGCATTGTCGTAGAGCCCATTGACGCGCACGATAACATCTTGAGATTGACGCGAGACGGTCGTGTTGAATATGTGCAACAAGCGACGAAGACAAGTGCGGATAGCTATATCACACCGTTGCTCATGAATAATAAGGTAGTCACAAAAAAGGTGCTTTCTGAGGCGGGCATTAATGTGCCTGAGGGGCTTGAGTTTACGCGCAGCGAGACAAAGCATGCTCTCAGAACGTTTGTGGGTCGCCCCGCAGTTGTTAAGCCCAAATCCACGAACTTTGGGCAAGGGATTACCATTTTTGAGCAAGGCGCTGATTTTGCAACGTTGTGCTCAGCCGCAGAGGTTGCGTTTGGCTTTGATGACGTCATCATTGTTGAGACATTCGTCCCAGGGCTTGAGTATCGCTTTTTGGTGATTGGCGGTAAGGTTGCTGGCGTTTTGCACCGCGCTTCCGCGCAGGTCAAGGGTGATGGTATACACGCTATCAGTGAGTTGATTGCAGAAAAAAATAAGCATCCATATCGCTCAACGGGCTATCGAACACCGCTGATTTCTATTCAACTTGGACCCACCGAGTTGGAGTATTTAGCACGCGAACATCGTGATGGTCAGACCATTCCCGGCGAGGGCGAAGTTGTTTTCTTGCGACCAAATTCAAACATTAGTACCGGTGGCGACAGTATAGATGTGACCGATAAGGTGGCCTCGGTTTTTTTGGAGCGTGCTGGAAAAGCTGCCCAGGCTTTCGGCGCGGCATTCTGTGGCGTTGACATGATTATTGAAAATTTGGATGATCCCCACTCTTCTTGGGCGATTATTGAAGTTAATTTCAACCCTGCCATTCATATACATTCATTTCCTATGGAGGGCAGTGAGCGCAATATCGCCGCGCTGGTTCTCGATACGATTTTCGGGGAGCGCGAGCAACCAAAGTCGATGTGCTAACTTTGTGACGTAATGCCAAACTTAAGTTTGATGCGATCAATTTTCTTAATCCACGGCTTATAAATGAGCGCTAAGAAAACCACGGTTGAGAGCGCGTGTCCCACATTGAAGGGGATACCAGCGGCATAGCCCGCAAGCGCGCTTTTCCAATTGAGGGGAGAGATAAACCCCACGACGTGCCACGAGTCAAGAAGTATGCCGTAGCAAAGAGAGCTTAAGAGACCGTAAGCGAGAACAGCAACAAGCGATACTGATTGGGTGCGTCCGAAAAAAAGAACGCCTGCGACAAAGCCAACAAGACCCCAAGCATACATTTGCCAAGGCGTCCAAGGGCCTTGCCCAAAAAACATGTTGGACGTGAGCGCAGCCAACGCCCCTGTCAAAAAACCACCTTCTTTGCCAAAGCATGCTCCCGCGACAATGACTATTGCTGTGACGGGCATCACATTGGGCAGCGGGCCAAATACGATACGACCAGCGGCTGCGAGCGCGGCGAGAACAACGATGGGCATAAAGTCGCGTGGCCGCGGCTTGGCACTTTCGAAGCGTAAAAAGAAAGGCAGCACTGAGCCGAGCGCGACTATGAGTGTGAGTAGAGCGGTGTGCTCATATGAGCGCACCGCGCACCATAAAAGTGTGGCTGGCACGGCGACAAGAGCGCACATTTCAATAATATCGGCGATTCGCGTGCGAAGAGTTTTCATCGTTCGATTTTTCCTTCGCTCTTGTCGAGCGCTTTTATGTAACGCATATAATCTTCAAAGACAACACAGTGCTCAACGAGGCCCCGTGTGGCGCGGTAGGCATTCGTTGTGTAAAACGTATTGTGTTCGAAAAATGAGCGTGAGGGGCCGCTTGACGTGATACCTCCATTGAAAATGAGCGAGCATTCATCGCAATATTGCGCGACAAAATCGAGGTCATGACTCACCATGACAATAGTTTTGTTTTGAGCTTTGAGTCGCAGCAGAAGGGTGCCGAACTCTTGTTTTGCGCGAGCATCGAGCCCTTTGGTTGGCTCATCAAGAAGGACAATGCTGGGGTTTATGAGCATGAGTTTGGCGAGAGCCGCTTTTTGCATTTCGCCACCACTTAAATCGTAGGGGTGGCTCAGAGAGCAGTGCTCAATGCCAAAGGCCTTGAGTTGCTCAAGTGCTTCCGTATGGGCCTGAGCGCTGTTGCCCGCAACCTCAAGGAGGTCTTCAATAACGGTGTCTTTAATAAACATTGTTTGGGGGTTTTGCGAAAGCAATCCGCGCCGTTCTCCCTTTGAAATTTTTACCGAACCACGCAGTGGTTTGAGTCCGTCCGCAAGCAAGTGGAGTAGGGTGGTTTTGCCGCTAGCGTTTCCTCCCACAATGGCGTGAATTGTTTGTTTTTGAACCCTGAGCGATAGACCCTGCAAAACAGGTTCAGCATCTTTTTTATAGCGAAACCAAAGGTCTTTGGCTTCAAGCACGCGAGGAGAGTCGGTGCCATAATGCGCATGAGTCTCTTGTGCGCTCATAAAACGCGCCTCTTGCTTGACTGATATGTCAGTCGCGAGCGTCTCGATATTTTTGCGTGCTTCATTGACGGTAAAAGCAAAGCGCGTGAGGGCCACATCGTTTTCTTCATGCATTTTTCCGACACGATCATGTGCCATAAAGCTTATGCGCGTCGCGACTGGGAGGTAGTGACGATACTCAAAGGCCTGTGAATAAACATAGCGCGCAAACTCTTGGCGTTCGCCCTGAAAGTCAAGGTGCCCCTCGCGCAAAAAGAGTACAACATCGCTCAGGGGGAGAACATCATCCAGACGATGCTCGGCAAGAATGATGGTGCAGCCCAGTTCATTATGTATGCGATTGAGCAGAGTAATAAAATCTTTTGCTGCTATGGGGTCGAGCTGAGAGGTGGGCTCATCGAGCACCAATATTTTTGGCTGCATCACCATGATAGAGGCGAGATTTAACGTTTGCTTTTGACCACCTGAGAGTTCAGACGTTTTTTTGTTAAACCACGACTGAATGCCAAAATACTGCGCCGTCTCGGCTACACGACGTCGAATTTCTTGCGTGGGTACTCCGAGGTTTTCTAGACCAAAGGCAAGCTCATGCCATACCGAATCAGTCACAATTTGCGCCACAGGATTTTGCATAACATAGCCTATGAGCGAGGCGCTTTCTTCAGGGGCAAATGAGGCAATGTCGCGCTCAAAGATTGTGCGTTTTCCTGTGAGCGTGCCGTTTGGACAAAGCTCGGGTTTCAGCATGCGAAGCAGCGTTGATTTACCGCTGCCTGTGGGTCCGCAAAGCGTGCAAAAACTTCCCGCGGGAACTTTAAACGAAATCTCTTTAATCGTTTTGGCTGGTGATTCAGGATATGAGAAAGATAATTTTTCGCACGTTAAATGCGGCATGAAAGTGCTCCCTTGAGTTCGACTAGAAAGGGGAAGAGCAAGAGCAGCGCGTAGCTCGTGGTAACCAGAGCATGGGGCAGACTTAAAGAAAAATAGGGATAAAACATAAAGTCTGCACGCGCAACTATCAGGTTGTAAAGAGAGATTATCGTGAGAAACGCAAGGAGCATGAGCGCCACAACGTCGAAACCGCCGAAAGAAAAGGGAGTGTAAGTTGTGCGCTTGTGCGATCCGAAACCGCGCGCTCGCATGGAATCCGCCGTTTCAATGCTTTGCTCGAGGGACCAGCCCATGAGAATCGACGAGAGTCGTGCTCCATATGAAAGGGATTGTAGTTTTTTGCGGGGGACATCGCCCATAAGATTTTTCTGTGACATAAGTATTTCGTGCCCTCGGTTGGCGAGCAGGGGTATGTAGCGAAAAATCATCGACATTATAAGTGAGGTTGCTGGCATGATGCGGCCAAACAAGCAAAGAAATTTATCAGTTGTCATGATGTTTTGATAGCTCAGAAACCAAAGGATGACTGAGAGGAGCATCAACGCTGAAGTTGCCCCATAGATGAGCGCTTCAAGACTGAGCCTTAAGGGTCCTGCGTGGAAAAGGAAGGTTTCTCCCAAATGGTTAAACAGAGCGTTCGCGAGCGTGATGACCAAAAACACGGGGATAAAGACGAGACATGTTTTCCCGTAACGCCGAAGCCCACTTGTGAAAATGGCGAGTGCGCTCGCGCCGACATACGAAAGCAGAACAAAAGCTGGATTGAGCGTGCTCATGCAGAGCACAATGACCGCGCAAAAATAGAGAAAAATGACCGCCGGGTGGGCGAGTGAGAAAAGAGAGCGTCTCACGTTAGACGTCCTTTCCTCCATCGCAAGTATAGCGCCAACGAATGGTGTCGCCGTTTTTCAGAATATACTCATCGCAACTCTTGCTGATAAAGGTGCCATTGACGCTATAGAGCCAGCCGCTCTTTGAACCGCAGGCTTTTTCTGCCAAAGATGACAGCGCATAAATGTAGACGCCCATTGCAGTTGATTCAGACCCTACGGAGATGCCACTCGCTTTGAGAGCATCGTAGACACTGGTTCCCTTTTTGAGTGACAGCGTCTTTTGTGCAAGCGTGCCCGTCTTGGTGAGCGCGAGTGCTTCTTTGTATCCACCATCAACAGCGGTTTTGCAGTCAACAGAGAGCGTGACCGTAATTTTGGTATCGCTTGATGTGGAAGAATTCGTAGAACTCGACGATGATTTGGTTGAGCTCGATGACGAGGAACCTGTTTTGCTTGAGGACTGAGTGCTTTTTGCGGTGGTCTTCTTTGACGTTGTTGCGCTCTTTTTTGATGCGGATTTTTTGCTCGAAGTTTTAGGTTTTTTGCTTTCATCTGGGCGCGCAACGCTTGAAGCAGGGGCATCCTGAGATGCCCCTGCTGTTTGAGTCTTGAAGTTTGTGCTCGAATCTGCCTTTTTCGAAGCGTTCTCGCCAAGGTTTTTCGTCGTTATTTCTGAAGAGCATCCACCTAAAAAGATGAAGCTCACTGTGAGGGTGAGTCCTGCTATGAGAAGGCAAAATCGTTTCATGTGATTACTTCTTTCGACTTACGATGATGCGGTATACGCAAGTTTTTTTACCGTCTTCAGATACGCACTTAATGTAAACGCTTGTCTTTTTACCCTTGCTCAGTTTCACCGTCAGTGATGATGTCTTCTTCCACGATTTACCACTCGTATGCATATAGACTTTTGCTTTGCTGTTGCTGCGTGCTGCAGTAATTTTTGTTGAAGATTGTTTTGAGCTTAAAGTAAGGCGTGTATATTTGGGGTTGAGACGGCCTGACGACCATTTTGAGCTCCACGCACCACGCGTCTTTCCCATGCTCTTAATACGGGCATCGTTTGATTTGCCAATTGTAGTTTTGAGGGCAAAGAGCGTACCCGAGTCATTAGCGTAATACAGGGTGCCTGCGCTATCAGTAATAATGCTGCTCGAGCAGTAGTTTGCCTGCTGGCCCGTTGGCTCAAAAAACGTAATGGGCGATGTGCCGCTTTGTAAACTGATTCCGTAGACACCGCCTGGATTATTGTTTTGAGAGAAGTAGGCAAGAGGGTTTCCGGGTACCGCATATGAAACAAGAGCTGAGCTTTGAGAGTTTGCGGGAGTTTCGACGCGGCGCTCAATCTCCATGGTGCTTAAGTTGATGGCGCAATAAACACCTTTATTCGTCGATGAGGTGTCGAGATTTTGTCCACCCACAAAAGCGAGGTTGTTGTAGATTGCGGGTGTTGTCGTAGAGTTTTTGGCGAAGCGCGCGCTCCATGCTCCCTTACCAAAGGTGCCGTCGCTGTTCATAGCGACACTGAAAAGGCGGCCATCATTGGTAGTAAAGATGGCGTGTCCATTGTACGAAACAACGGTCGAGCGTACTTTGATAGATGCGCCCATGGGTTTTCTATCGAGGATAGTACCGGTGGCTGCGTCAAACGAGGTAGCGACACCATCATCGCCTGCGACTACAATGGCCGTCCCAATTTTGGTGGCTCCTGACCAATAATAGCCACTTGATGTGTTGTCGTAGTTCCATACGATGCGCGACGCGGCATCGGTTGTTTCTTTGCTTACATCAAAGCAGGTAAATTCACCACGATATGACTTCGTCCAGTCGGCAACAGTCGTACCCACATACAGTTTGCCATCCACATAGAGCGGCGTCGAAAGTGACTGATGAGTTTGTGTGTTGTTTTCGGTATCGGTTGTCTCAATTGAAGGGGTTGTCCAGAGGGCTTTGTTTGTTGTGGTCGAAATGGCGCACACACGTCCTTCTGAGAGCGGCACAAAAACTTGGCCATTTCCGTAGACGGGACGACTCGTATAGTCAATAGCGCCGGGAAGCGCCGCCGTTGCTTCAGTGCTACCCGTATCTTTGTTGACTACGCGCAGGGTATTTCCCACGGGGATGTAGAGGCGTGAGCCGACAATGATAGGGTCGCCCATACTGGTCTCCCAGTCAGCAGAATCCTTGAGAGTGAGCGTCCATTTAAGCGATGCCTCGGAGGCTTTTCGCGGTGTGCGCGCAACGGTAACGGCATTGTTGGTGTTGCTGCCGCGAAAGCTGGTCCAATCGGCTGCTTGAGCAACGGTTGCGCTCAGGAGGCTTGCCGCGCATGCGGCAAGAACGACGCACGTCTTAAGACGTGCTGTTGTGTGAGAAGTAAACATGTCAGTTCCTTTCTGCTTCTCTAAACCGGATAAGCATACGTCTTGAAAGGAAGTGTTAAACAGGGGGCAGGGGTGATGGTCGCTAATTAAAGAAATCACGAGCAATAATCCGTTGCACGGTGTTTCACACATGACTTTGAGAGGTCTTCTGGCTTGCGAATGAAAGAGTATTGCTCTTAGCGTTGCGTGTAGCCTTCCCAGGATAATCAAATCCCAGTGGCATGGATCAGCGCACCTCTTCGCTTACAGCGGCGGTACCGCACAGGTCTTGCACCTGTTTCCCTTGTGAGAAGTTCTCTCACACTCAAAATCTCTATTCAATTGATTTCACTTTACGGGGAAGATCGGTGTGTGTCAACATCTCGACAGCCCCAAAATTGACCTATAAAAAGACCTCCCGAAGGAGGTCCTTTTATAGTTTAGAGATTAATGGTTGCTGCCCAGTGGCGAGCGACGTAGCGGTCGCCGCCTTCTTTGTATACCTGAACGATGCGGTGAATGCTCCAATAAGCACTGAGGCGATCGTCAGATGGATTGTTACCTTTAATCTTGTGCTTCTTGTAATAAGAATTCGAATAGTTGTGCTTCCATCCGTTGTTAAACTGAAGGAGGCCTACACAAGAGCCGTTGCGGGCTTTGGGATTTCCGCCGCTTTCGTGAGCAATGATGTTAATAATCTGATTCTCACGCGTCTTAGAGTAAATCTTGTGACGCTTAAGCTGGCTGCGGATTTCCGCGCCCCATTTCTTACGTACATACGAGTTTCTGCTTGAAGCGAACGTCGCTGTAGGGAAAAGCATAACTGCAAACGCAAGAACTACGGCAAAAAGTACTATTCGTCGACTCATAAAATCCTAACTGTCGGTTACAAATCCTCGCCTAATTACGGTTAGGCGGCAACCGGCGTGCCACTTTGCGGTATTACTAAAGAGCGGTAAGACCGCCACACTTTGGGCGCTATGCCCGTCTATCCCAGAATGATTTGGGCTGTCTATGCGAACGATCATGAACGCATATTCAGAGAAAGTGGTGGAGCCGATGAGGAGATTCGAACTCCTGACCCCTTCATTACGAGTGAAGTGCTCTACCAACTGAGCTACATCGGCACGGAGAAGTATTCTAACAAACCTCGCCAAAAACCTCCCGAAAAAGTTTCATGCATAAGCAATCCGTAACCTTCTCGACAAGTATGCGTAGTTTAGGATATATCCTTGGTAGCAATTAGAATACCATACATTTCCTTCGTGAAAAAAGGCCGCCTTCGTGGCAGCCTTTTTTCGTTCAAACCTATGAAGAAGATTGTAGTAAGCGGATCACCACTCCGCTTGCAAGGGGTCGAGCAGATCACCACATCTGCTCTAGAAAGGACAGCGCCAATCTATTTCTACACTCACTACTATAACAATTAGGTGTGAAGCCATAATGAAAGTGTCATGGGAGGTTTGTAGAGTAAATGTGCACAAATTATGAAAGTGACCTGCGCCTTCACTCAACTTTATCGACATTTTTTGACACCACTCACCGCGCTGGTATGCCTCTTTCACCTAAGCATGCCGTTACACTTCTGTAACCTCTTATAAAGTAGATAAGGGCACTTAAGCTCACTAAAGTGAGTGCTCTTGATATCTATTAGGGAGGCGTTGTTTTGTCAGAGCAAATCGTCGTTGCCGCCTTTGTGATTGTTGGCACGCTCTTTGCATGTGTTGGATTGGGGCTCTCTTGGCTTCTCTCGCCAACAAACCCAACAGAAGGCAAGAAAGTAACTTTTGAATCTGGCGTTGAGCCTATTGGTCAGCCGTGGGTGCGTTTTCGCGCTGGCTATTATGTGTACGCAATTCTCTATGTCATTTTTGATATTGAGACCATCTTTTTGTATCCCTGGGCGCTTTCTTTTGGCGCAAAGGGTACGGGCTGGTACATCTTTATTGAAATGATATTATTTGTGGCCATTTTGTTAGGTGGCCTGTTTTACGCGTGGAAAGAAGGTGCACTCGAGTGGCATTAGACAAACTTTTGGGGGAGAACTCGATACTCTTTATTAAGAGCGAACAGTTTTTCGATTGGTCGCGTGCCCGAAGCCTCTGGTATATGGCGTTCGGTATTGCATGCTGTTCACTTGAAGGAATGATTTCGGCATCGGGCCCACGTTTCGACTTTGATCGCCTCGGCGTTTTCTTCCGTAATGTTCCACGTCAGTCAGACGTCATGATTGTTGCGGGAACAGTGAATTTGAAGATGGCCGATACCGTAAAGCGTCTGTATGAGCAGATGCCTGAGCCGCGCTATGTTATCTCGATGGGCGCGTGTTCAAACACCGGCGGTCCTTTTATCAAATATCCCAACGTTGTCATGGGCGTTGATGAGATTATTCCGGTAGATATATATGTACCAGGTTGTCCTCCGCGCCCTGAATCTGTCCAATATGCCTTCTTGCAATTGCGCGAGAAGATTTATGCGAATACGGAGGCGCGCCTTGAAGCTCGAAAAAACGCACGTAAATAGTGTGCTTGACGCTGCTCACGTTTCCGTAAAGAGTGTTAATGAAGACGCGCATCTGGGCATTGTTATTCGCGTTGAGCCAGATGATGTTCGCGCAACGCTGAGCGCGCTTCGTGATGGTGAGCTAAAGTTTGAGATGCTCATTGATACCTTTGGGGCAGACTTGAGTGTGTACGGCGACGACGCCGACACCGAAACACCTATCGAAGTTACTTACCATTTGCGCTCTTTCGTCAACGATTGTGACGTGCGCGTAAAAATGCGCTTGCCTTTCGAGGGTGTCTATCACTCGGTTATTGATATCTTCACCAGCGTGTTGCTCCCTGAGCGCGAACTTTGTGAAATGTTTGGTCTTTATCTTGAGGATCATCCTAATCCAAAGCGCCTTATAACTAATCCAAAATTTACGACACCACTTCTCAAGTCGGTGCCAATTCGTGGGAAGGAGGAAGTATGGAATCGTTAGACCAAGATTTGAAGTCATTCACTCTCACGCAAGATCAATTTGTGGGATATGACAATCAAGGTTGGCTTTCACTTGAAGAGCCTGAAGGGATTCCAGTTCCTCGCAACCTACGCCGCATTGCGGACGACCCCAACAAGATGAGCACCGAACACTTCATTTTGAATCTTGGCCCTTGCCATCCTTCAACTCATGGTGTTCTGCGCGAGGTTGTCGAACTCGATGGTGAGAATATCAAATCGAGCGAAGCCCATGTTGGCTATCTTCATCGCGGTATCGAAAAACTGTGTGAAAATTCGCCCTGGACGCATCTTGCTCCTTATATGGATCGCGCAGATTATGCTGGCGGCATTTATTCTGAGACGGCGCTTGCTCATGCGGTTGAAGAACTCGGCGAGATCGAAGTTCCCGACCGTGCCCACTGGCTCCGCGCGCTTATGGGCGAAGTCAACCGTATGGCGAGCCACTTTTTGTGGTTGGGCCCGCTTGGCCTTGACTCGGGCGCGATGGCTCCGTTCCTCTATATGATTTGGGACCGCGAAACATTGCTTGAAGTGCTTGAATCGGTCACAGGTGGCCGTTTGATGTTTAATTACGTCCGACCTGGCGGCGTTCTCAACGACATTACGCCGGACGCTGAGGCAAAGCTTCGCAAATGGCTTGATATTGCCGATGACCGTATGCAGGAGCATTGGGATGTCTTGATGGCATCAGAACTGTTCCAGCAGCGTGTTAAAGGTATTGGTGTCGTTTCTCACGAAATGGCTATGTCGATGGGCGCAACCGGCTTCGTGGGCCGCGCGTCTGGTATCGACTGGGATCTTCGTCGTGACCGCCCCTACGGTCCCTATTCGCAACTTGACTTTAACGTTGCTACTGCGACCGAGGGCGATATTTGGGCGCGCATTATGGTGCGCTACGACGAGATGCTCAATAGTATAAACATCATGCGTCAACTTCTTGACGGCATGCCAGAAGGACCTCACATGGCCAAGATGCCACGTGTACTGCGTTTGCCTAAGGGCGAGGCATATGGTCTCGTAGAGGGCTGCCGTGGAGAAATCGGCGCTCACATCTATTCCGACGGAGGCACGACGCCTTATCGCGTTCGTTATCGTCCGCCCATTCAGTATCACTTGGCTATTGCTGATACGGTTTTGCCAGGGCAGATGCTTGCTGACGCAATCGTCTCTCTCGCTTCCTTTGACTTCTGCTTTGGGGAGGTTGACCGATGAATCCATGGCTTAATGCAGCGCTGCGCGTCCTTGCCTGTATAGGGCTTATGCTCCTCAACGGCGCGCTGATTATTTACATGTTGCGTAAGGTTCTTGGCCATATGCACTTGCGCCTTGGGCCGACCGAACTGGGCCCAGCCGGCATTATTCAGCTTATTCCTGACGTAGTGAAGTTGCTCGTTAAAGAAGATCGTCATCCCGGTAAGACGGACCGCTGGCTCTACATTTTGGCACCCTTTATTATCTTTGTTCCTGCTTTGATGACGTGGATGGCCATTCCGTTCTCGAATCATTTGATGGCCATTGATCTTAATCTTGGTGTTCTGATGATCTTGTCCTTCTTGACCATCGGACCTCTGGGAGTATTCGCCGCAGGATGGGCGAGCCACAATAAGTTCGCTCTCATCGGTGCGATGCGCGCTATTGGTGGTGCCATCACCTATGAAATCCCGATGGTGCTTTCAGCGCTTGTGCCCGTTATGCTTGCTGGTTCGTTGAGCCTCAAAGATATTTCGCTCGCGCAAGCGGGTTCGTTCTGGTACTGGTTGCCAGGCCTTCCTTGCCTCGTGATTTTCTTCATCAGTTCAATCATGGAGACTAATCAGTCGCCTTTTGACATGTCAGAAGCGGAAGGCGAGTTGGTCGAAGGCTTTAACGTTGAGTATTCGGCCATGAGATTCGGCTTTATGTACTTGGCGGAGTTCGCGAACAACTTCATTATGGCTGCCATTATCGTTTGTTTATTCTTCGGCGGCTGGACGCTTCCTTTTGTGAACCCAACCACTATGGGTTGGCTTGCGCCCGTTGTGTTCTTAATTAAGACCTACCTTGTTATCTTCCTCTTCATGTTTGTGCGCGGTACGTTCTCTCGTTATCGTGTTGACCAGATGCTTGCCCTTGGTTGGAAGAAAATGATGCCTATAGCCATTGTCTACACGGCATTGGTAGCGTTTGTTCTCAAAGTCATCGCGATGAAGACGGGAGGTGGTATGTAATGTCTAAGAAATGGTTCCCAACGGGAATTTTTAAAGCCCTCGGTATTGTGTGGAAAAACCTGTGGCGCAAAAATATTGTTATTGATTATCCGTGGGAGAAATACCCCATGCCTGAGCGCGCTCGCTGGTCGGTGCAGCTTAAGTATGACGAAGAGGGCGCGATTAAGTGCACGGCATGCGGCATCTGTGAAAAGACATGCCCCATTTGCGCTATTCAAATCGACGTTACGACCGACCCCGAAACGCGCGATAAGCATATTAATCATTGGGAGTACGAGCGCGGCGGGTGCATGATGTGTGGCCTGTGCGTTGAGTCGTGCCCCTTTGACGCTATCTATCAAGACACTAACATCGAGCTTGCTCACGAATCACGTGATTTGATTCGCATTGATCTTGCTACTGACGTTGACGCGGCCAAGGCAAAGCGTGCTGCCGCTCCAAAGCCAGCAGCAAAACCCGATGCCCCCAAGCCTGAAGCGGGCGAGGAAAAGCCTGCCACAAAACCAGCAACCGAGGAAGGAGGCAAAGCTGATGAGTCTCTCGCTTAACATGATTGCCTTTTGTATTTTTGCTTTCGCCATTTTGCTCGGAGCGCTCGGTGTCATGACATCTAAGAACGTCGTTCATGGCGCGTACTGGTTGCTCGAGATGGCCGTGGCTTCCGCGGGAATCTTCTACTTCCTTGATTCAGCCTATATCGCGGTCATGCAGTTGATGGTATACGGCGGCGCTGTAGGAGTACTGGTTATCTTCACTATTATGATTACGCTTCGCAGTCGCGATGAGGCAATTCGCCCTCTCGACTTTTCAGTGTTTGCTCTCATCGGAGCGCTTGCTTTCTTTGGTTTGATGGCCTATGCGATTCTTACGAGTCCCTCCATGGCGGCACAGCACTTGCCGGCTATGCCTCAGCTTGCCGAGTTTGGCAAAGAAATGTTTTCTCTCAAGGGGTATTCACTCCCGTTTGAAATTGCATCGCTCATTTTGACGGTTGCGCTTGTCGCGGCTGTTTGGTGGACAAAGGACGGTGATAACTAATGCAGGTCGGTCTTGAAGCCTTTTTGCTCCTCTCTGCCGCTTTGTTTGCCATCGGACTTTATGGAGCGATTTCAAAGAAGTCAACTATCGCAATTTTGATGTCTCTAGAAATTATGTCGATTGCGATTTCACTTAACCTTGTGGCAATCAATCGCTTTGTCACTCCAAGCGAAATGACAGGCTGGTTCTTTACGGTATTTACGATGGTTACGTCAGCTGCAGAGGTTGGTATTGGTTTAGGCATGCTCATTGCCATCTATCGCCGTGCGCATACTTCTGAGGTCAGCGACCTCGACGAGATGAAGGGGTAGGGATGAACTGGATAATTGCAATACCACTGCTTCCAGCAATCGCGTTCCTTCTGACGGTCTGCTTGCCACGATCGGTGCGTAACAAGATTGTTATGCTGCCGGTTGTGATGATGATTGCTTCAGCCGTTCTCGCGCTTGTGGGGCTCATAAAGGTCTTTCCTGGTGGTGAAATTGGGCACAGCATCTGGTCTACATCGTGGACGCTTGCCACTATTGCCGCGTCGCCGCTTAAACTTTCGCTCTCGCTTGACCCTCTTGCGACCGTGATGCTTGTAATGGTGAGCATTGTTGGCTCATGCGTTCAGGTGTTCTCACTGTTCTACATGAAAGACGATGACCGTAAGGGTTGGTACTTTACGGTGCTTTCGTTGTTTACGTCAGCTATGTTGTTCTTGGTTATGGGCGCAGACCTCCTCTTTATCTTTGCGATGTGGGAGATTATGGGACTATGCTCGTATCTCTTGATTGGTTTTTGGTACAAGGATGAGGCACCGCGCAAAGCTTCGCAAAAGGCTTTCTTGGTGACGCGTGCTGCTGATATTGGATTTATTGTGGCGCTTGCGGCCATCTATACGCAGTGCGGCACCTTTGATTTAGCAACCATACTATCGTCTGCGGCAAGCTGGGCTCCAAGCGTCTTGCTTGTGGTGTCTCTCGGACTCATCTGGGCAGCGATGGGAAAGTCGGCTCAATGGCCGTTGATGGTTTGGTTGCCAGACGCTATGGCAGGCCCAACTCCTTCGTCAGCGCTCATTCACGCGGCGACCATGGTTGCGGCCGGTGTCTTTGTGTTGGCGCGCATGTTGCCCGTAATAGCGCTCTCGCACATAGGACTCACCCTGCTTACAACTATCGGTATTATTACCGCGCTGGTTGGAGGTTTTCTTGCCTGCTTCCAGACTGATATTAAGAAGATGCTTGCGTATTCGACTATCAGCCAACTTGGCCTCATGTTTGTGGGTCTCGGAGCGAACGCCGCTGTGCCAACGCTCTTTCACCTCACAACACATGCGTTCTTTAAGTCGATGCTTTTCTTGGCAGCCGGCATAATCATCCATGCGACTCATACGCAGGATATGCGCAAAATGGGAGGCCTCGCTCGCAAGATGCCTATCACGACGGTGGTCTTTTCAATCGGCGCATTCTCGCTGGCAGGTCTTGTTCCTCTTTCGGGATTTTTCTCGAAAGATGAAATTTTTGCCAGTGTCCTAAAAACGGGGAATACGACCATTTTTGCGCTTGGTCTCGTCATGGCGCTCACTACCGCGCTGTACGTGTCCAAGGCATGGTTTACCGTGTTCTTTGGAAAGCCGCGCACCAAGGGCGTGCATGAGGGGACCGCGCTTGAACTCGTGCCGGTGAGCATTCTTGCTGCCTTGACGCTTGTTCTTGGATTCTTCAGTCCTGCGTTCGCGCGATTCCTCGGTCATGAGGGAGCATGGCCCGAGATGGGTCTCGCTACCATTTCGAGTGTCGTCACCCTTGCTGGTGCTTTGATCGGCTTCTTCATGTATGCCGGCATTATCGATACCGAAAAGCTTTCTCACCGTTTTAATATCTTAACCCGAGCGTTCAATGAGAAGCTCTACTTTGACTATGCCTATGACCTCATCATCATTCAGCCCTACATGAAGTTCTGTGATCTGTGCTGGAAGTTCGACGCAAAGGTTATTGATGGGATCGTCAATGGTGTTTCAAAAGCGTACGTTGGGCTTTCGGCACTCTCTTGGTCATTTGACGGCTCCGTAATTGATGGAGCAGTCAATGGATGCGCTACTCTGGCAAAAAAGACGGGGAATACGTTTAAGAAATTGCAGAGTGGTCGCGTACTTAATTATCAGCGTCTTATGGTTGGCGCCGTTGTTATTCTGTTGTTCGTTGTCGTTATCTTGAAGGGAGCATAAGGTGCTCACGCTCATCATGTTACTTCCGCTGGTAGGTGTGCTTCTTGTCGCACTACTGCCAAAGAGTCGCGAAGGTGCGGCTAAATGGATTGCGCTAGGAATAACGGGCGTTGATCTCGTTATCGCAGCTATTGCGCTTCTTCAATTTAAATTCGGCGCCGGAATGCAGTACGTCGTTAAGTTTGACTGGATTCAGCAACTCAACATTCAGTACTATGTGGGAGCCGACGGCTTGTCGCTTCCGCTCATAGCACTGTCTGCGTTGCTCTGCTTTCTTGCTGTTATTGCGAGCTGGAAAATCGATGTAAAACCCAAGTTTTACTTTGCCATGCTGCTTTTGCTTGAAACGGGTATGAACGGCGTCTTCAGTGCACTGGACTTTGTGCTCTTCTATGTATTCTGGGAAATCGTATTGGTACCGATGTATTTCATCATCTCCCAATGGGGTGGTAAGCGTCGTCAGTACGCATCCATCAAGTTCTTCCTGTATACCTTCTTTGGTTCAGTCTTTATGCTTGTTGGCATTATCGCGCTCTACCTCAAGACGGGCACCTTCGATATGATTGCCCTTCAGGCTGCCGACCTCGGCGCGGGCAACATCTTTGGCTTCCAATGGTGGATTTTCGCGGCGTTCTTCCTTGGCTTTGCGGTCAAGGTGCCTATTTGGCCGCTGCATACCTGGTTGCCTGACGCGCACACCGAAGCTCCAACGGCTGCCTCAGTTTTGCTTGCGGGCGTTATGCTCAAGATGGGCACGTATGGCTTTATCCGCTGCGCGCTGCCAATCTTGCCAGAAGCTTTCGGGTGGTGGCAGCTGCCGCTTGCGGTGCTCGGTGTTATTTCGATTGTCTATGGCGGCATCGTTGCGTTTGCCCAAAAGGATGTCAAACGGCTGGTTGCTTATTCTTCGGTCGCCCATATGGGCTTTGCAATGCTCGGAATCGCTTCGGGTACGGCTGCTGGTCTCAATGCCGCGATGGCGGTCAATATCGCGCATGGCCTCAATACGGCGATGCTCTTCTTCCTCGTAGGTATGGTCTATGACCGCACGCATACTCGTCAGATTTCTGAACTTTCTGGTATCGCGACAAAGATGCCACTCTTTGCGGGCATCTTCTGCTTCGCCTCGTTTGCGAGCATGGGACTTCCTCTGCTCTCAGGTTTTGTTGGTGAGTTCCTCTCAGTTGTTGGATCATGGTCAAGCAGTGTAATTCCTCACTGGCTTGTTGTGGTTGCTGGTATCGGTATCTTGATTGGCGCTGCTTATATGCTCTGGCTTATCCAGCGCATCATTTTCGGCGACCCCAGCCCTGCTGTTGAGAAAACTGCTGATATTGGTGTTCGTGATGTTATTACTGTCGCACCGCTTGCTCTGCTTTCTGTTTCCATCGGTGTCGCATGGTTCTTGCTCTTGAACTATACCGACCCTGTTGCAAATGCTCTTTCTAAGGTGATAGGTGGCTAGGTACATGGATATTCATGGATATCTAACTTTTCTGCCCTATGCGGTACTTCTTGTTGCTGTTGCGTGGGCTCTTTTTGCTGAGAGGCTGCCCTTTGGCGATAAAGGAGCGGCGGGAGTAGGGGCCTTGCTTTCATTTGTTTCTGCCGTGATTTTTGTTAAAGCAGAAATTGGCGCGTACTTGTTTGGCGGGAAGATTTTATTTACTGCCGACGCTCGTTTTGCTTGCGCTGGCATCTGCCTCCTTACAGGTATTTGGCTGTTGTGGACCGCGGGTCGCGCGCAGGGACGTATTCGCGAGGCTGTGGCCCTCGGGTTGCTTGCCTCAATGGGTAGTTGCCTGATGGTGAGCGCTTCAGATCTTATCGTGATGGTGCTCGGCATCGAACTTGCGACGATGCCTGCTTATGTTCTTATTGGCTATAGGCGCAATCGCGTTAATGGTCTTGAGGGTGCTATCAAGTATTTCTTGCTTTCAGTGCTTGCGTCACTTTTGATGATTTATGGCGTTACGTTCATGTATGGCATTGCTAAGTCGACGAGTTTTGGTGCATTGAATATGGCCAATGCTGGTTCGCTTGGCCTCGTTGCGGTGCTTTTGCTTTTTGTGGGAATCTTCGCCAAGATCTCGGCAGCTCCCTTCCACTATTGGGCGCCTGATGCATATGAAGGCGCTGAGTCGTGGATTGTCGCCTACGTGTCAAGCGTGCCTAAAATTGCCGGTATCGTTTTGGCGATGCGCCTCGTGAACTTTATTGCATCTGCTTCCAAAACCGCAGTCTTCCAAGATACGTTCTCGACCATATTAATTATCGCGGCCGTTGCCTCAATGGCACTTGGATCATTTGCCGCTTTGACACAGCGCAATACCAAACGTGTTATGGCGTATTCAGGTGTTGTCAATGCTGGCTATATGCTGATGCCACTTGTTGTTATGAGCGCGAGCTCTGTAGCTTCAGTTGCGGTCTATTCGGTCTTCTATGGTCTTGCGAGTATGGGGCTCCTGCTCGTTACTGCCAGCGAAGGTGGTGAGATTGCCGACCTTGTCGGTCTCTCAAAACGCCGTCCTGCCGCAGCGTGGGCATTGGCAATTTTTGCGCTTTCCATGGTTGGCGTGCCTCCCATGGCGGGCTTCTTTGGTAAGTTTTATATGTTCACCTCAACGGTTAAGGGTGGCCATACGTGGCTTGTTATTGTCGCTACCATCGCTTCGATTGTTTCAGCGTTCTACTACATGCGCTTTGTTAAGGCTGCCTTCTTTGATCAGCCTGCCGAAGAAATCAAACAAGCCGAAGCGCCCGTTGTGCCAGTTGAGCCAGCTATCGATGAGCCAGTTCGCACAACGTTCCTCGCCTCAACCGCTTTGGTCATCTGCACGACACTCGTCGTGGCCCTTGGCCCACTTTCAGGGTTCTTGCTCGAATGGATTTTGAATCCAACCTGGTAGGAGCAAGCGTAAGCGGTTCGAAAAATTTCAAAACATTTGATGGCATGCGCTCCGTTTGGGGCGCATGTTTTTTGTACACTTTATATCTGTGCAGAAAAAATGGCTTGCGCGTGAACATTTGGTGAAAACCCCCACGCGTTAATCGAAGTGCGGTATGTTGGTAATATCTTCATGAGGTACGGTCTGGAGGCATGAAATGACATACGAAGACACATCTTATTCAAATGACTCAGCAGATGAGTATTCTGCTGCGCACGATGCGCATAACTCGGTCTACGGCACTATTCATGAGCCTGTAGCGCCCGAGGTTGAGCCCGTAAAAGAGAAAACAAAGGCTCCAATTATCGTTGCGGCAACGCTTGGTGCTATTGTCGGAGCACTTATCGTTGTTGTCGTCGCGGGTATAATTTTTATGAGTTTATATCTCAAAAATAATGATGCTCGGACGGTCAAGCAAGACACGAGTGCTGTACAAACTTCTTCAAAATCAACATCAAGCGATCTTTCAGTAAATGTCGCTCAAAAAGTGCTCCCTTCTGTTGTAAGCATTGCGGTTAAGGGCTCAGCTCAGGTCGATCCCCTCACGGGTCAATCGTATACTTCTGAAGGGTCTGGCTCGGGAGTACTAATCAAAAATAATGGCTACATCCTAACTAATAACCACGTCATTAGTGGTGGAACCGACATTGAGGTTTTGGTTGGCACGAAAACCTACAAAGCGCAGGTTGTGGGCACCGACTCAACAACCGACTTGGCGGTGCTGAAAATTAACGGCACGAACTTTGATCCCATCAAAATTGGTACTTCAAGTAATTTGAAAGTGGGGCAATATGTCATGGCGCTCGGAAGCCCCTTCGGCCTTGACAATTCAGTGACGACGGGCATCATTTCCGCATTGGGTCGCTCCAACATGGTGCAAGAGTCCACGCAGATTTCTACCTATGTCAACTTGATTCAAACCGACGCCGCGGTAAATCCGGGCAACTCGGGCGGAGCGCTCGTTAACGAAAGCGGCCAGCTTATTGGTATCAATACGCTCATCAGTTCAACGAGTGGTTCGAGCGCAGGTGTAGGATTCGCGATTCCTGTTGACACGGCAGTTGATATTGCCAATCAGCTCATCACT
>CALLZE010000124.1 GCA_937858655.1 uncultured Coriobacteriales bacterium | reverse complement strand
ACAAGTGGCTGCGCGCATAGAGCGGGTGATGGGACTAACGTGGAGCTAACCGGCGCTGCGCGGCTTCATCGCGCAGCGTCCAGCGACCAAAGGGAGCGAGGTTGAGCGTCGTGTTAGGTGCTGGACGTCTGACCCGCATTCTTGTGCGCCTGCTTTGCGATATACATTCTTTCATCCGCCAAGCGTATTAGCGCGCTGGCATCTACATATTCATTCGGGCCAGTCTGCGCAACGCCAATGCTTATCGTCACATCGACCAACTTTTCCTTAATCCGCCGAATAAGACGGTCAACAAATAGGTCTTTCGCCTGCTCTTCCCGACAATTTACCAAGATGATACAAAACTCATCGCCACCATAGCGGATGCAACTGTCTTCCACGCGAGCAGCGTCCTTAATGGCGCTCCCAACAATACGCAGGATTTCGTCACCCCGCTGATGACCCTGTGTGTCGTTAATCTGCTTGAAATCGTTGACGTCAATGTAAATTGCCGTAACCGGCTCAGAACGTCGCTGGGCGCTTCGTAGCGCCGTGGTAACAATATCTTGGAGGTTTCGAACATTTAACAGTCCAGTCAGGGCATCCGTGCGCGACATCTCTTCAAGCTGACGAGTCCGTTCCTTAACCTTATCTTCCATGCTTCGAGCATATTGCTCTGATTTGTCTTTGGCGGTTTCTATCTCGGAAACCAGGCTTCGGATGTACGTTTCAAAGACCAGCGTTACATCGAACAGAAGCAGCTTATCAAGCGCCCTACTTACCGCCTTGATGTCTGCATCAGCAGGGGCTTCATTTTCGATTGTTAGATGCAACAGTTCTTTGAGTGTATGAATGGCTGAAAGATACAATTTCGGCTCTACACCGATACGTTTATGCACGAGGCCGATGCGCAGGCGGTTATTCACGTACTCAAGGTCGTACAAGCCTCCAAAAAGATCGAGAATATATTTGCGCTGCGCGCTTCGTAGCCGCGCCAACGTATCTGCATCGCCAATCAGCAGCGCAATCTCCGCTACGCTTGTTTGCATCCGGTAAAACTCTGTTACAACAGAATCTATGTTCTGCTCAATAGTCGGCTTGCATGAGAGAAGCAATTGGGCATCGGCGTTGGAGAACGAGAACAAGATTTTGCGATGCTCCACCTCAAAATCGGTGATTCGCATTTGTTCGAGAAGGGTTTGTTCCGTTTGGTTCATTCGTACTCCTTCGTTAGGTACTGCGCCATTAAACGAAGGAGTACGAATGAA
>CALLZE010000123.1 GCA_937858655.1 uncultured Coriobacteriales bacterium | reverse complement strand
TCGAGGTTATTGTGATAGCGTCGTACGCCCGAAGCATAAAGCTTCTCAAATTGTGTCTTTGTGAGAAGGCCAAGAGACGCGCATAAAAATATATCTGACGCATCCGCAATGCGAGCATACGTATCACAGAGAGCATCTACTTCACTGTCTGTTAAAGCTCGGCCCGAAGTTACCACTGAATAACGATGCACACCTTGCCGTGTTTTTAAAAGCGCATCCTCAACAATTGTCTGGCTTTTTAGCAACGGGTACTCTTCTATGTGCGCTCGATAATGATGTGATTGTGCGCAATATTTGCAATCTTCACTACAAGCGCCACTTTTGCCGTTAATAATGGCGCAAAAATCAAAATCACTGCCGCACCATTTGGCGCGTACAACATCTGCGCCCGCTTCAAGTTCGCACTCATCAAGGTTATACGCTAAATGAAGTGCCTCGTCTTTTGAAAGTCCCTCTCCTGTTTCAATTACTTTTTCTATCAAAGGATGCATTACGCATTTTCACTTTCCAAGAAAATCTTGCGGAGACGAGGTCCAACAGCAGCCGTCAAAAGACAGAACGCAAAGTCACTCGGTATTTCGAGTGGCAAAGCCACTGCAATGATAGACCAAAGCGCAGTTGTTTCTTTCGTGTACAAATTGAGAATGAGATATTTATAGCTAATACCGATAACATACGTTGCAATCATGCCCGCAAACGCGGCCAGAACATAATACATATACTTTCGATTTTTGCCGTCACCCTTTTGAGCAATCCATCCCGTAATAAAAGCGGTCACGACAAAACCTATGAGATAGCCAAATGTTGGACGCAAAACATAACTTATGCCGCCTCCCGCCGCAAAAACCGGAAAGCCCACAAGGCCAATAATGAGATATACCAAAACTGCTGCAGCTCCCTTATAGGGCCCAAGAACCATGCCCGCCAAGAGTACAAACAAAAATTGAAGCGTGAAGTAGTCCATGAGGGGTGCGGGAATCTGAATAAAAGCCCCAACGGCGATAAGAGCCGCAAAAAGCGCGCAATAAACAAGGGTGCGGACAGAAAATCGGCGTGTCTGCTGCATTTTTCCTCCAAAAAATCATCCTGTGCTTGAATTAACTATTATAGTTTGTATTTCCTAGTAGTACACAAGAAAATACAAAGGGCACCGCCGAAGCGGTGCCCTCATGCGATTTAATTTTGTGCTTAAAGCTTATACTCAACAACACGTTTTTCTTGTTCGTCACCAGGAAGAACTTCGAAACCATCGAGGCTTGCGAAAACTTCTGCGCCTGGATCGTCGCAACGAACCTGACCATAAATCTTCTCAAGACCGCGGTCGCGCGCAATCTCAACAAGCTTGTGAGCAAGCGCAGTACCGATGCCCTTGTTCTGATAGTTATCATGAACAAGAATGGCGAAAGTGGCTGTTGCGTTGGTCGCTGGATCAATAACCAAACGGCCAATACCAACCATAACCTTCTTGCCGTTCTCTTCAGCAAACACTGC
>CALLZE010000122.1 GCA_937858655.1 uncultured Coriobacteriales bacterium | reverse complement strand
AGTTTTTATCGTGCCGATTTTTTACTTCCTCTTTTTGGGAGGCGGCGCGCTGGCCGAGTCGGGTCCCTGGTGGATGCTGGTTGTCGCCATATTGGTGGGCTCAATCGGCATAGCTGGCGCAGGAACACTTATGGCCACCATGTCGGTCAATACGCGCGGAAAAGACTTTATCCTCGCAGTTATGTTCGTACCGGTTATGTTTCCTCTGCTGCTCATTATCGTTTCTGCGATGACGTCGGTTATTGTCGCAAACCCTGGTTACGCGGCAACGTTCTGGCCGCAAATTGCGGGCGCGGTTGTCTTCGACGTCGTGATGGTAGGCGTAGGCTACGTACTCTACGATTTCGTGCTTGGCGCCTAAGTAACTGCAAAAATAATCTCGTTTGAAAACGCGTATGCGTTAAGATATTACTCAGTAAAAGAGTTGAGAGGAGAGAGAGTGGGAAAGCAAATTAAAATCGCTATTGCGCTCGTGATAGTGGGAGGCTTGCTTACCACCGCTGCATTCTTTATGGCGTTTTATTCCGCCGAAGTGCAGACGTTTGGTTTTGCGACGCTCGAAAAAGCGGTCGATACGGTGTATCCGTTAGCGCCCGCAAATATGCAGCCAACAGATGGCAGCATCAACTATCAGCGTCCAGGCTTTGCCCAGAAGATATTCTACTTCCATGTGCCTATCGCTGAAGCATCATTCTTGGTATTCACTATTGCGGCAGTATTCGCGATTCTCTTTTTGCGCAAGCGCCGCAAGAGCTACGATACAAAATCGCGTATCGCAATGGAAACCGCGCTCATTTTCGTTATCGCGACAATGCTCACGGGTGACATTTGGACGCGCGCTTCATGGGGAGTTTGGTGGGAGTGGGAGCCTCGACTCACCACGTATCTCATCATGATGCTTCTCATGATTGCGTACTTTGTACTGCGCAATTCAATCGAAGATGAGGAGCGCCGCGCGACCTACTCAGCAGTATTTGCAATTGTTGCTTGGATTGACGCGCCTATTTCATTCTTCATCACGCGTCTGATTCCTTCAACGCATCCGATTGTCTTTAAATCAGGTATGGCACCGTCTATCCTCATTCCTTTTATCATTGCTCAAGTTGGAATGCTTATGATTGGCTACGCCATTTTCATTTTGCGCGTCGGAGAAGAAGATATGCGCAATCGTCTCGATATTGCTAAAGAAGCACTCGAAAGCTAGGAGAATCCCATGGATGCAACCAACGCAGAACTTTATAAACTTGTATTAACCGATGCCCCTTATGTTATTGCTGCTTATGGCATCATTTGGTTTGCGCTTTGTGCCTATGTAACGGTCATTTTGCGTCGCCTATTTAAGATCGAAAAAGAAATTGTCGTACTCAACGATGCCATCGAAACCAAAACTGGCAAGAAGGTATCTGAGTAACGTGAAGCACGTTTTTAGTGGAGGAGAGGTTTCATGGAACAAGCTGCAGTAATTCTGTTTTGGATTTCGTTTGTAGGCTTCGTTGCAGCGTCTGTTCTTTTCGCCTATCAAATGCTAATGAGGCGCCCTGTTGCGGTGCCTCCTCAAATGGTAACGGGCATTTTTCTCGTCATCTATACAGCATCGATTGGGTTGAACTCTACGGCAAATCACGGCACGCCCATGACGGGTGGCAATCAGCTTATTTTGGCCTCCTGGGCTCTATTTGTGCTCTTTTTTGTGGTGGAGTATATCCTCAAATTTAAGC
>CALLZE010000121.1 GCA_937858655.1 uncultured Coriobacteriales bacterium | reverse complement strand
GCCCCAAAAAGAGCGCGTGCGAAAAATGTTTCAACACGGTCATCGCGGGTGTGCCCTGTCACAATTTTGCCGTGTGAGCGTCTAATGTCACGCGCATCGCAATACTCGCGGAGATACTCTTGCGCGCGGTCATAGCGAAGAATGCGTCCCGCATCCTCAAGATTAAGCTTGTGTTCTTGAGCAAAAGCGGCCACATCAACCGATTCAATATGACACGTCACCCCAAGCTCATCACAAAGAGTCCGCGCAAAAGTTTCGTCTCTTTGCGCGGTTGCTCCACGTAATTGATGATTCAGATGGAATGCGAGTACCTCGATATTGAGTGTCTCGCGCAATGCAGTGAGTGCGCGCAACAAGGCAACCGAGTCGCCGCCACCCGAAAGCATTACAAGCGCAATGTCATCGTCTTTGAGCAATTCAAAAGAACGAATTGTATGAGATATTTTGTTGAGAAGATTATTTGTATCCATGTATCCAGTATAACGGATAGAAAGCCTAGCTATCCTCAGACAACCGTTGAAGGCCCGACTTCATAATAATTGCACGAAGTGGCGGCCAGTACATAAAAGGACATTTGTAAACCTTGAACAAAAGTTTGAGACGCAACTTAAAGGTCGCGCGCTTATAAGCGCGCGTCGCATCATTAATCTCAGAAAAATGCTGAGATGATTCGCTGCTTTTATTATCACTTTTTGCAGGAGAATTTTTAGCAACCGACTCGTTGATGACGCGAGCGCATATACGTCCACTCGCTAACGCGCTGCTAATTCCTTCAAGAGAACTCGCGCTTATAAATCCCGCTGCCTCGCCCACCAAAAACATATTGTCTCGACCACAGTAAAAGTCTCGCATCTTTTGTGGCCTGAGGACCTGACAGCTTTCCGTCTTTACGACAGGGCCAAATTGATATCCTTGCGCTGCGAGTATTTCTTTTTGTTGTTCAAAAAAAGCCCGACCTTTTTTTACGGGATAGGCTCCCCCGAAAATAAAATACCCGTCCTTTGAAATACCCCACGAGTAGCAATCAGTAATACAGGGATCAAACACACATGAATAAAACGGTAAGGGGTGTTCTTCTTTGAACCATTGCTGAAGAGCAACATACGTGCGGATTTTAGCCTGCGGATACAAAAATGAGCGCACACGTGAGTAAGCGCCATCGGCACCAACTACCTTGCGAGCGACAATAGTCCGTTCCTCATCTCGGATAAGCGATCGATAGGTAAGAGCATACCCACCCTCAACACGCTCGATAGAAACAACGGCTGTTTCGTGGCACACCTCGACGCGGGAAGGCACTTCGTTTTTAAGCCAACAGTCAAACTTTTGACGGTCAACATTGATATACATGCGCTGATAGCTCTGCTCTACACCGGTAGCGCAATCAAGAGTCTTTACCGAAAAAATCTGAGGATCCACTAAAACGTCTTTGGGAAGGTTCAGGTTTAATCCAGCCAACGCTTTTTGAGCATCGGGGGCGAGTAATCCGCCGCATGGTTTATGAAAGCCTTCTGTTGATGCTTCCGCAGGTTTCTTATCAAAGGCAATAGTGCGCAGACGCTTTGAATCAAGCATCCGCGCGCACATGCTGCCAGCGGGGCCCAGCCCAACGATTGCAACATCATAGATATCTGAATCAGCAACAGAAGTAGGATTGGTTGTACGTAACGTGTGAGAAGAAATCATATCTCTATTGTTATGTACTTTTGTCTTTGAGGCAAATCTCACTTTGCCTATTCAGCACGGTCGCGCAGAGCGACACGTCTGATTTTGCCACTGATTGTCTTGGGCATTTCGTCAACAAACTCGACGAATCGAATCCACTTATACTCCGCAAGACGCGTATTACAAAACTCGCGCAATTCCTTTTTCAGCACATTGTCGGCCTCAAAGCCTTCTGCCACAACAACAAAGGCCTTGATAGCTTGACCGCGCAGTTCATCAGGAATACCCACAACCGAGCACTCAACAACCGCTGGGTGTTCCATGAGCACATGCTCAACCTCATAAGGACCTACGCGATATCCGCCGGATTTGATAACATCATCGATGCGACCATGAAACCAAAAGTATCCTTCTTCATCACGCCATGCGATATCTCCTGTGTGATACACGCCCTCACGCCATGCATATTCGTAGAGAGCGTCATTCTCGTGGTATGAGGTAAAAATTCCATGTTGGCGGATTCCGCTTTTAGGAGGAACAATAACAATCTCGCCCAATTCTCCGTGGGCGCAAAAGAACCATCAGGAGCAAGAAGCTCAACGGCGTACAGCGGTGACGCCTTGCCCATCGAGCCAGGATGAACGGGCGTGTTTTTAAAATGCGCAAGAATCAACGTTGATTCTGTCTGCCCGTAGCCTTCAGCAAGTTCGAGACCCGTTTTTTGTTGAAACTTTTCAAAGACATCGGGACTCAACGCCTCGCCTGCCGTTGTCGCATGCTCCAATGACGGCATGTCGTGCATGCCCTTCTTGACCAAATAGCGGTAGACCGTTGGTGGCGCACAAAAGGTGTTAACCTCATATTTATTGATAATAGCCGTCAACTGCTTAGGGTCGAAATTGTCAAAGTCATACACCATGACCGCGCTGCCACAGAGCCATTGGCCATACATTTTACCCCACGACGCCTTTCCCCAACCTGTTTCAGCAACCGTGAAATGCAGTCCACCTTCACGTACCTGTTGCCAATGACGAGCCGTAATAATATGGGCAAGCGGATAGGTATGATCATGAATAACCGCTTTGGGGTTTCCTGTTGTGCCTGACGTAAAGTACATCAATAGAGGATCTTTAGAATCCGTTTCTTGGCGCTCGAGCGGATCGCCACTCACCTCGGCCATCTGCGTGTGCAAATTGCGGAAAGAAGGGTGATCCATAGGGATTGACCAGAGGAGCGGATTGGTTCCAGAGAGCTCCACTGCTTTCAAAATATGAGCGCGTGTTTCCTCGTTAGAGGTGCAGACAACTGCGCGGATTGAACCAGTTTCAAGTCGATATGCGAAATCATCTGGTGTGAGCATATGCGTCACAGGAACAGCAACTGCTCCCAATTTGTGAAGCGCAGGAAGCACATACCAATATTCTAGATGACGCTTCAAGACCACCATTACGCGGTCGCCCTTTTTAATACCCGCATCCATAAACACACGAGCGGCGCGAGAACTTTGCTCGCTCAGTTCGGCAAAATTGAGCGATTGCTCGTTACCTTCCATGTCGCACCAAACAACCGCGCGACCGTTCGGATTTTCTTGCCCGAGCGCATCAATGACGTCATACGCAAAATTAAAATTCGGCGGATAGTGTAACTCGAATGTTTCAAGTTCCCCCGCACCGTTAAACGTTTCGGTGCAAAATTGTGTGTATTTACTCATCATACGTGCCCATCTTCCGGAAGCGCTCGTAGCGCTGTTGCAGCAATTCCTCGACACTAAGTTGGTCGAGTTGAAGCAACTCGTTTTCTATTTCGGCTCGGACCGCAGCAAAAAAACTGGGCTTTCCCAAGCAGTGCTCTGGCAATATTCGCTCAATAACACCCAAGTGCAGCGCATCTTGAGCCGTAAGCTTGAGACTCTGAGCGGCCTGATTTGCTCTTGAAGCATCTTTCCACAAAATGCTGGCACAGCCCTCAGGTGAAATAACTGAATAAATTGCGTTTTCGAGCATCCATACCCGGTCAGCAACAGCTAAGCCAAGAGCTCCTCCGCTGCCGCCCTCACCAACAAGAATCGTGATAATGGGTACACGCAGTCCGCTCATTTCAAAAAGGTTTTGAGCTATCGCGCTACCCTGCCCGCGCTCTTCTGCTCCGAACCCGCAAAATGCACCTGAAGTATCCACAAAACAGATAACAGGACGATTAAATTTCTCTGCCTGTTTCATCAAACGAAGTGCCTTGCGGTAACCCTCGGGGTGTGGGGCACCAAAATTTCGTTGCGTGCGCTCTTTTGCATTGCGTCCTTTTTCTATTGCGATAACCGTGACGGGGCGTCTTCCCATCAGACCGATGCCCGCCACAATAGCAGCATCGTCGCTATAGGCTCTATCGCCATGCATCTCAATGAAATTGCTCAAGATACCCGTAATGTAATCCGACCCCAAGGGGCGCGTATTCGCGCGTGCCGCCTTCACTCGATCGTATGCCGTTACGTTATTCATGTGCCTCACCTCCTCGCGCATTAGTGTGAATTTCTAAAATCTGAGCAACGGTACTGCGCATCTTTGAGCGCTCAACAATGGCATCAACAAAGCCATGCTCAAGCAAAAACTCAGCGCGTTGAAATCCTTTAGGAAGTCGTTTACGCGTTGTTTGCTCAATCACGCGCGGGCCCGCAAAGCCAATAAGCGCGCCAGGCTCAGCAAGAATAACATCGCCCTCCATCGCGAAACTCGCGGTTACGCCGCCAGTCGTCGGATCGGTGAGCACAGCACAGTACAAAAGTCCCGCATCGCTGTGACGCCGTATGGCAGCACTCGTTTTTGCCATCTGCATAAGCGAAATGATACCCTCTTGCATACGAGCTCCGCCCGATACGGTAAAGCCCACAACGGGCAGGCCATCGCGCAAAGCATACTCAAAGAGTCGCGTGATTTTTTCACCCACGGCGCTCCCCATGCTCGCCATCATAAAAGCTGATTCCATGATGAAGAGATAGCACTCATTACCATCGATGAATGCTTTGCCGCATATCACGGCCTCTGGCTCATCAGAAACATCACGCGCTACTGCTAACTTTTTTTCGTATCCAGGAAATTTGAGTGCATCACGAGCAACAACATTCTGGTCAAGCTCTTCAAAACTCCCTCCATCAACCACAAGGCGCAAGCGTCTGCGGCCAGAAATACGAAAGTGATAGCCACACGGGCACACATGAGCGTTAGCCGATAAATAACTTATAGGCACTTCTTTGTGGCAATTGGGGCACATCTCTGTTGGTTCATTTTCATCGCCCTGCAAAGCTGCCTGACGACCGCCATATTCAAGTTCATTTTTTGGCTTATGTTTAAATTGAATAAATGCCACTTACCTCACCTCTCAAAAAATGCGAGGTTATAGGTGCCATCGCTAAATGCGGGGCTACTCACAATTTCGATTTGTTCTTCAACGTTATGGGCAATGCCATCAATGACTAACTCGCACAAAGCGGCGCGCATCTTGCGCAGGGCTTCTTCGCGGGTTGCCGCGTACACGATTAATTTGCCCAAAAGAGAATCGTAATAGGGAGACACCTGCATCCCTGTTACAAGAAAGGTATCGAAGCGCACAAAGGGACCACCAGGAATATGCAAAAAATTAACATTCCCTGGCGAAAGCGCATTAATGCGACATTCGATAACCGCGCCACTCAGCTGGATATCTTCTTGGCGGTAAGCAAGTTCAATGCCTGCTGCAATTCGAATCTGACTTTTCACAAGATCGTGACGCGTCAGCATCTCGGTGACGGTATGCTCGACCTGCAGACGCACATTCATCTCCATGAAATAAAACTGCTCACCGTCAAAGAGAAACTCAAGCGTTCCCGCTCCGACGTAACCAAGTTTTGCAACTGCATCAATTACGCGCGCAATAATGTTACTTCGCTGCTCGGGCGATACTGAGGGAGAGGGCGATTCCTCGATGAGCTTTTGATTACGTCGTTGAATCGAGCAATCGCGCTCACCCAAACAGACGACATTTCCTTGCTCATCGGCCAAAATCTGAAACTCAATATGCTTAGCAGGAAAAATGTACTTCTCGATATAGAGAGCCTCATCGCCAAATGCCGATTTTGCCTCGGAAGACGCAGCATGATAGGCACCTTCAAGTTCATCTTGAGAAGTGATGAGTCGAATACCACGGCCGCCCCCACCAGAGCGCGCCTTAAGCATTACGGGATAACCCACCTGCAGTGCGCACTCATGTGCCGCCTCAAGTGACTCTACAATTTGAGATCCTGGAATAACGGACAGACCAAACTGCGCCATTTGACGCTTGATATACTCTTTATCGGCAATTGCCTTCATGCTTGCGGGCTCAGGGCCAATAAAAACGACACCATGCTCTTTACAGAGTTCTGCGAACTCAGCATTTTCCGACAAAAAGCCATAACCAGGATGAATGGCTTTTGCGCCCGACGAAAGGGCCGCACTTACAATGCGCTGAGCATTGAGATAACTATCCGCAGCTTCATTGCCACCGATGCAATAACTCTCATCGGCAAGTGCGACATGGAGCGCTTCACGATCGGCATTTGAATAGACAGCAACCGTTTCGATACCCATCTCTTTGCACGCTCGAATAATGCGAACCGCTATTTCGCCACGATTAGCTATAAGAATTTTTGAAAACATGTTATTTCTCCACGAGAGCAAACGAAAAACGTGCCGTTACGCACAGTTTGCCTTCCACATAGCCCGAGGCTGATGCGAAATAAAATGGATGTTTAGCTCGGTCAATATGACACTGCGATTGAAAGGTGTCTCCGGGACGCACGGGTGCCTTAAAACGCACATCACTCAGCCCTGAAAACATAGGAGTAGCATCGGCTGTTTTTGAACCGTCAAGCAAAACACACGCGGTTTGCGCGAGCATCTCACACAGAATCACTCCAGGCACCACAGGATTTCCTGGAAAATGCCCCTGCAAAAACCACTCATCTCCGCGCACATGATACGAACCAATAGCCTCGTCGTCGCGCTTTTCTACTTCTTCGACTAGCAACATGGCATCGCGATGAGGCAAAATTTTCTTGATTTCTTCTTGGTTCATAGAACCTCCTTTAAGCAAGGCGAAAGAGTGGCTGTCCAAACTCAACCACAGCGCCATTGGGCACAAGTATTTCAGCAATTTCTCCGCTGACTTCTGCCGTAATTTCATTCATAAGTTTCATAGCTTCAATAATGCAGAGCACATCGCCTGGAGCCACGGTGTCGCCCACGGCAACAAAGGGATCAGCGTTTTCTGCGGGGGCAACATAGAACATGCCAATCATGGGAGATGTGATAATCTCTCCCTGCGGTTCGCATTGGCTCGAAGTTGAGTTGTTTGCGACCGCTTCATCCACTACGCCAGAAGCTGCGGGAATATGCGGTGCGCTTAAAGGCAGACTGCCCACAGGCGCAGTCTGAACCAGCGCCGCAGGTGTGCGCTCAAGACGCACCGTCCCATCGGCACCAACCTCTAAGGCCGTAAGGTCCATCTCACGCAAAATTTCCGCATAGGCACGGATGCTCTTTTCGTCCATTACGACACGCTCCTAAACGCAAGGCAAGCATTGTGTCCACCAAAGCCCAGGGAATTCGAGAGCGCCAAATCGACATGCGCGCTGACAGCCTCATTGGGCACATAGTTGAGATCACACGCTGGATCAGGCTCATGTAAGTTAATGGTAGGCGGAATAATGTCTTCGTTAAGCGCACATACACAAGCAATAGCCTCTGCCGCTCCCGCAGCGCCGAGCATATGACCTGTCATAGATTTCGTCGAACTTACATAGGCACGACGCGCTTGGTCCTCACCCAAAGAGAGCTTAATAGCAGCAGTCTCTGTTGAATCATTGAGAGGCGTTCCTGTTCCGTGTGCGTTAACGTAGACGACCTCGTCTCCACGATACCCTGCCTCAGCAAGCGCCTCTTGCATGGCGCGTTTACCACCCTCTGCATCGGGTCGTGGAGCCGTGATGTGATAGGCGTCACAAGTAGATCCATATCCACACACTTCTGCATATATGTGAGCACCACGCGCTTTAGCATGCTCATACTCTTCAAGGACAAGCGCTGCTCCACCCTCTCCAATAACAAATCCGCCACGACGAGCATCAAAAGGAAGACTCGCTGCATCGGGATCTTCTGAAGTAGAAAGTGCCTGCATATTTACAAAACCTGCAACGCTAATTGGGTTAACCGCAGCTTCTGAGCCACCGGTAATCATGGCATCTGCATAGCCATGGCGAATCGCACGCACGGCTTCGCCAATAGCGTTAGAGCCTGAAGCGCAAGCCGTAACCGCGGGAAGCGCGGCACCTTTACAATTAAAATGAATGGCAATCATGCC
>CALLZE010000120.1 GCA_937858655.1 uncultured Coriobacteriales bacterium | reverse complement strand
TGATGCGCTCAGAGCTGAATAGACTCCCACGTTGATACCGACCCCTTCTTGGCAAAAGCCGACTCTAATGAGTCGGCTTTTGTTGTGTTGCGGGGTGGTTGGTTTGCATGTGTAAGGTTAATCAAAGGGCCGAAAACTCTTGCTTAGGAGACGAGCCCGCTCTCATAGGCAATGACGACGAGTTGTGTGCGATTCTTTGCATCGAGTTTACTAATAATGCGCGACACATGCGTCTTTGCAGTAGTGGGAGAAATAAACAGATTCTTTGCAATTTCCGCGTTTGAAAGGCCTTGGGCAATGAGCACAAGTACCTCACTCTCGCGTTCTGTGAGTAAATGTAAGTTCGCGTCTTGGTGCGAGCTTTTAACCACACGCTGCTTACTTACAAACTCGTCAATGAGCCTGCGAGTAACGGTCGGTGCCAGTAGTGCTTCTCCTGAGGCTACTACTTTGATGCCATCGATGAGAGCGGCTGGCTCCACGTCTTTTAGCATGAATCCGCTTGCTCCAGCTCTGAGAGCTTCGTACACGTATTCATCAAGATCGAACGTTGTGAGAATGAGTACATGGATGTTGAGAGCATGCGCAGTGCTGTATTCCATAATCTCTCGCGTGGCTTCGATACCATCTTTTTTCGGCATACGAATATCCATCAAGATGACATCTGGTTCATATTTTTTTGCTAACTCAACAGCTTCTTCTCCATTTTGAGCTTCAGCAATCACGTTAAGTTCAGTGCTCGATTCAAGCAGAACACGAAATCCACCTCGAACGAGCATTTGATCATCAGCAATAAGAACCGATAGCATGTGGTCTCCTTAATTTATTTTTGATTTCGAGAAAGGGGAAGGGTCGCACGGATCGTGAATCCTTGTACCGTTCCTACGGGCGATGCTTCGAGAGGCGATGTCTCAAATGTGCCACCGAGTGCTTCACTACGTTCACGCATTCCCTGAAGGCCATGGCCCTGACGATTAACGTCAGACGGGTCGTAAACACCGTCATCTTTGATTTCAAGTCGAAGCTCATGGGGCCCTTGTTCGATGCGTATGTCAACAGTTTTCGCATTTGAATGGCGCAGAATGTTTGTTAGAGCTTCTTGGATAATGCGATACGCGGAAACAGAAACAGGTGCTGGCAGGAATTCATTGGTGTTGTTTTTAACATGAACATCTATGCCTGCAGCTCTTACACGTTCGACGACTTCTTCAACGGCTGGCAAAGAAGCAATAGGGGCGAGCGGAGTGAGATTTGTTGCATCGTTGCGCAATACGTTTATTATCCCACGCAATTCAGTAAGTGCCTGCTTACTCGTTTCGCGGATATTGTTCACCGCTTCATGCGCTGCTTGCGGCTGAGAGTCGATTAAAGTATCGGCTGCCGCAGATTGAATTGCGATTATTGAGATGCTGTGGGCAACGATGTCATGCACCTCTCGAGCTATTGCAACGCGCTCAATTTCGACGCGCTTCTGTGCTTCTTGCTCACGTGTGCGCTCAGCCTCAAGTGCGCGTTCTTCAGCTTCATGAATGTAGGCAAGGTCGCTGCGACGCACACTTCCAAAGAGTGCGCCAGCTGCCAAAAGTAACGTAAATCCTACCAGCTCTATAGCCCAGCGCGAGGTTGCGTAGGTAAGGGCAAACAAACAAAGCGCAAGCGCGGAAATGATGAATATGATGACCCAACGTGTATTTTTAGCACTGCTTGAGGTCACGTTGTAGATGGCGATAAGTGGTGTTATTACGATAAAAACGGGGTTGAGAGGCATCACCGTATAGAGTGCCGCGCAGAGGGTCGTTGCAATAAGAACGCTCCAGGGAGCTTTTTTTCTAAAAATAAGGGCGCTGCAGGCGATTGCAATTATAACTAAAGAAATAAATGTCCTCAGAACGAGCGATTGCTCCCAACCGCCCATTTGGAGTGAGTGAGAAATTGAATTTGGTTCTGGCATGTGGGGAGGGCGGCGCTCGTTAAAAAGCCCTGAAAATGAGAGTTGAATAGTCAGGAATATAAAGAGGCCTGACGAAAGAAACACCTCGCGGGTGAGGGTAGGTAAGGTCTTTACTTTTTTTGATACAGTCGAAATGAAAGTGTTCATAACGTCCTCATTCGATAATGCTTAAGAGTTTGTGTGTTTATTAAAGCATGGTCCGCATTAAACCTAAATACATCCTTAAGAGTATTTTACGTATCTTGAATTGATTTCATTTGTTATTTTATGCTTGAGCGCGCTACAATATGGAGAGTAAGTATTAATTGCGATAACATTTGTGAGGGGTCATGGAAGTTAAACGACGCACGGATTATGCCATTCGAATGATGACGCGTATGGCGAACACACCTGGTACACCGATGAGCGTTAAGGTCATGTCCCAAGCAGATGATGTACCATATCAGTTTGCGCGTGCTATTCAGCGCAATCTTGCCGATGCCAATCTCATTAAGGTTATTCGTGGTGCTCGTGGTGGTGCCATTCTCTCTCGGCCGGCTGACCAGATTTCCTTGCTCGATATAATTAAATCCACGCAAGGAAAGCCCGATTGCTCTCCTTGTACGAAAGATGAAGAGTGGTGCCAGCGATTGGGATCATGCTCAGTTCACCAAGTATGGAAGAAGCTTGATGCGCTCACGATTAAATATCTTGAGAGTGTTAAACTTTCGGATATTTCTGACTAATACTTTTTGAATATTCGTTTACAGAAAACTCGCCTTTTGTGGGCGAGTTTTTTTATGTACCTTTATCTAAAAATCGTATCTTGCCAATTTGTACTGGTTAGTCTAAAATGTAAAATCTAATTCAATATTGCACCGACTAGTCAGTATAAATAATTGCACGGGAGTACTTATGATTGTTTTAAAAAATACGGGAATTGAAGTAAAGCGCATTTTCAAAGGGCCACTTGGAAAGCTTATTCTCCTTGCGCTTCTTATTGTCCCCATTCTGTATGGCGCTCTTTACCTTTGGGCATTTCTTGACCCTTATGGAATGATTGACCATTTGCCTGTCGCTTTAGTAAATATGGATAAACCCTATACCACTTCTGACGGCACGCGTATTACGGGCGGAAAAGATTTGGTCGATGAGATTAAAAAGAGCGACACATTTAAGTGGGATGTTGTCTCAAAAGCGGAAGCGAAAAAAGGCCTTGATGATAACAAGTACTTCTTAGCGATGTACATTCCATCAAACTTCTCACAGCGCATTGGAACGGCGAACACGAGTGATCCAGTACCAGCGATGCTCTATTCTCGTGCACAATTATCGAATAACTTTAT
>CALLZE010000119.1 GCA_937858655.1 uncultured Coriobacteriales bacterium | reverse complement strand
ATGGCTACTCGCTGGTGCGTAAAGTTCTTGTTGAGGGTAACGAAGCGAATCTTGACCGCGCTTATGACGAACTTGGTGGGCAGACGCTCGGTGAGGCACTTCTTACTCCGACGCGTATTTATGTTAAAAGCATTCAGGCACTGCTCGCTTCGGGTATTGCCGTCAAAGCTATGGCGCATATTACGGGCGGTGGCATTTCGGAAAATTTGAATCGCGCTCTGCATGAGGGCGTCGACGCACAGGTTGAAAAAGGAAGCTGGCCAGAGGTTCCCATTATTGAGATGGCATGTGAGGCGGCCCATTTAAACGAGACGGAACGCTTCAAGACGTTTAATATGGGCATCGGTTTCATGGTTATGGTTGATGCTTCAGACGTTGAAAAAGCGATGTCGGTGCTCAAAGAGCAGGGCGAGGCAGCGTACCATATTGGTCAGATTATCAATGGTCACGGTGAGGTTACCTATCGATGATTACTCTCGGCATACTCATTAGCGGATCGGGTAGCAATCTACAGGCGATTATCGACGCAATCGCGGCCGGTGAGCTCGACGCTCGCATTGCAATCGTCATTTCAAATAAACAAGAAGCATTTGGCCTTGAGCGCGCACAAAAGGCGGGCATCGACGCGCGCTTTGTTGACCCCAAATCGTTCGCGTCCATGCATGAGTACAACGAAGAATTGCGCGCGCTCTTGCAGGCTGCCGGCACAGACTACGTTGTCATGGCCGGGTATATGAGGCTGCTCGGCACTGAAGTGCTCGACGCGTTTCCTCAGCGCGTGCTCAACTTGCATCCCGCGTTGCTCCCGAGTTTTCCGGGTGCGCACGGTATTGCGGATGCGCTTGAGTATGGCGTGAAGGTCACGGGCGTGACTGTTCACTTTGCTGATGAAGTCTTCGACCGTGGTGCCATTCTTGCGCAAGAAGCAGTTGCTGTGCGCGAAGATGACACCGAAGACTCGCTGGCCGAGCGCATTCACGAGGTGGAGCACCGCATGTATCCCAAGGCACTGCAGCTACTTGCTGAGAAGAAAGCACATATTTCTGGCCGCAAAGTGCGCATCGGGTAATCATTTTCCTTGCAATTTATGCATCAATTTTATGCATAAATATTATAAATAATGAATAATTTATCAAAATAAACATACTTTTATACCATTTATCGCTAATTTTTTACATTTTGCTTTATTAAAATAAAGCAACCGTGCTACACTAAGCGTACCTGCATGACTTATACCTACGCGCAGGCAAGTGGAAGGGAATTGGTATGGATAGAAATATGAAACGCCTTTGTGGCTGCATCTGCAGAGGTATTGTACCAGCGGTGCTCATTGGAGTATTCGCATTGTCTGCCGTAGGCTGCTCAGCAAAAGGGGAGCAGGGGCAAGGGTCTCAAACTCAAACTGTCAAAATTGGTTTTGCGGGTCCACTCACCGGCGATAATGCGCTGTATGGCACCTCAATGAGGGACGCAGCGCTTATCGCAATTGATGAGCTCAACGCATCGGCGGAAGCAAAAGAGGCGGGTTACACGTTTGAACTTAAAGCAGAAGATGACGGGGGCGACCCAAAGCAAGCAGTAAATGCAGCAAACTCTCTTGTGGGGGACGCTGATGTCGTGGCGGTTAATGGACACTTCAATTCTGGCTGTTCAATACCAGCGTCAACGGTGTACCAAAAAGAAGACCTTGCGATGATTACCGTATCAACTAATCCAGCACTTACCGACACAGGGCTTGATAATGTGAGCCGCATCACAGCGCGCGATGATTCGCAGGGGCCCTTTGCGGCGAAGTTGGTAAAGCAGCAGGGGTATAGCAGGGTCTGCGTTGTTGATGACTCAACAACATACGGTCAGGGCTTGGCGACCGAGTTCGTCAAGGCGTTCAAAGCTGACGGGGGCCTCGTGCTTTCTGAAAATCGCGTGCAGCCCAAGGACGTCGATTTCTCCGCGCT
>CALLZE010000118.1 GCA_937858655.1 uncultured Coriobacteriales bacterium | reverse complement strand
GACGAAATGTGCCAGGCTGTTCTCGATGTCATTAGAGAAAATAAACTTGAGGCATGTTATATTCGTCCGCTCGTTTATCGTGGCTACGGCTCGATGGGCGTAGATCCACTGGGCGCTCCTGTTGAGATGATTATTGCCGTTTGGCCTTGGGACTCATATCTTGGTGAAGAGGCGTTAATTAAGGGTGTCAAGGTCGCTGTTTCAAGTTGGCGTAAGCACGGCATAAACTCACTTCCTCCTGCGATTAAGGCAGCAGGCAATTATGTTAACAGCTCATTTGCAAAAGTTGAGGCAAACCGCAATGGTTTTGCTGAGGCGATTCTTCTTAACGAAGAGGGCAAAGTCTGCGAAGGAACGGGTGAGAATCTCTTTATTATCAAGAAGGGTGTTCTCTATACACCACCTGTGAGCGATGGCATCCTTGAGGGAATCACTCGTGACTCGGTTATGACTCTCGCACGTGATTTTGGTATTGAGGTTGTTGAGCGCTCTATGGTACGCAGCGAACTCTACAATGCTGATGAGTTCTTCATGACTGGTTCGGCAGCTGAATTGGTACCCGTAAACTCAATCGACAACATTACCGTTGGCAAGGGTGTCGCGGGACCAATTACGCAGAAACTTCAAAAAGCTTACTTTGATGCGGTTCATGGCAAGAATGCTGAGCATAGTCAGTGGCTCACGCTGGTTAAATAGCACCTTTCTCTGCCCGCATCTTTGCGCTATTCTAGGATTATTCAAGAAATGGAAAAGATTGCAGGGGCATGGTTCACGCAGGCCAACATACGTTACTTTATGACACAACCCTTCGCGATGGTTCACAGCGCGAAGGGGTGTCTTTGTCTGTTGAGGACAAACTGCGGCTTGTTTCACGGTTTGACGCTTTCGGTTTTGATTATATTGAGGGCGGTTTTCCCGGTTCAAATCCCAAAGACAAAGAGTTCTTTCATCGCCTAAGTGAGCTTGAGCTGAAGCATGCGCGCGTTGTTGCGTTTGGCACCATCGCCAAATCGAAGCGCGTTGAGCGTGACGAGGGGTTGCTCGCACTTGCTGAGTGCGGCGTTAAGCACGTTACCCTTGTGGTAAAGTCGGCACGCTCGCATGTTGAGAAGACGTTGCGCATTTCGGGTGATGAAAATCTCGAGCGTCTTAAGCAGTCAATCCTTTTTTTAGAGAAGCATGGCATTACCACGTTTATTGATGCAGAGCATTATTTCGATGGTTTCAAAGAAGATAAAACCTATGCCCTGCAAGTGATTTCAACGGCCGTGGCAGCCGGATGTCGCGGAATCAGTTTGTGCGATACGAACGGCGGAACGCTCCCCTTTGAAATTGAGAGCATTATTGCTGACTCAATTCAGGTGGCGCATCGCGCGCAACGCTCCGGTTTTCGTCCTGATGGAGATAACACGTTGTGGGTAGGCACGCACTTTCACAACGATGCGGATTGTGGCGTTGCGAACACCCTCGTGGCGGTTAAAGCGGGAGCAGGTCTCGTGCAGGGCTCCGTCAATGGTATTGGCGAGCGTTGTGGCAATGCTGATTTGCTGAGTATCGTTGCGTCTCTTGCGCTCAAAATGAATGATAAATGTGTATCGTTGTCTCAACTTGAGGGGCTGACAAGTTTGAGTCATTTCGTTTCGGAGATTCTCAATGTTTCTCCCAACCCCTATCAGCCGTATGTAGGTAGTAGTGCGTTTGCCCATAAAGGAGGCATTCACGCCAGTGGCATTGAAAGGATGTCGGGTTCTTATGAACATGTAGACCCCTCGTTAGTTGGCAATTTTGCCAAGATCGTTGTTTCTGAACTTGCCGGCCGCGCGTCGCTTAAACTTCGCGCAGAAGAGCTGGGCTTTGCGTTTGCAGATGCGGATGCTCAAAAGGCTCTTGAGGCGGTTAAGAATCTCGAGCAAAAAGGATACTCGTTTGAGGCGGCAGACGGCTCACTCGCGGTGATGTTTGAAAAGCAGTTAGGCGCATATACGCCGGCATTTGAGCTCGAGACATTTCGCGTCATCGCGGAAAAACGCGAAGATGGACGTGTCATGACCGAAGCTACCGTGAAGGTACATATCGGCACCGAGCGTTTTCTTGCGACCGCGGAAGGAAATGGACCAGTTAACGCACTCGATAAGGCACTGCGAAAGGCTGTCGGGGCGACGTATCCCGAGCTTGAGCATATTAGCCTCACCGACTACAAGGTGCGCGTACTTGACGAGCATAAAGGTACCGATGCTGTCACGCGCGTACTTATCGAGTCGAGCAACGAACAACGATCATGGGGTACTGTTGGCGTAAGTGAAAATATCATCGAGGCTTCCTGGGAGGCTCTCGTCGATTCTCTCGATTATGGATTAAAAACGTATCATGAAAAATATATTCAAAAACCTAAACTCAACTGAAAAAGCACTTTTTTCTTCGAGCTTTTTTCACGGTCTCGGCGTCGAGACCGCGTATTTTGTCGGCATCACGGGCTATGCCGCTTATAACCTGCATGCCACGCCTTCGCTCATCGCGACGATTATGGTGTGCGTAAACATCGCGCAAATTTTGGGAAGCTCCGTCTCGGGCATGTGCATTGATAAATGGGGACCTCAAAAAATTGTGGGCGCTGCAGCGCTCGTGACGGTCGGCGTTTCTTTATGCTCGCTGCTCATCGGCACCAACGTTAAGGCATTTATTGCGTTTGCGGCCGTTTTGGGCTTTTTGCTCTCAACCTCAAAGACTTCCTATAACGCGTATGCTCCCTATGTTGAAGAAGGCACTTCAGGACTCAAAAGAATAAACGCGCTTGTTATGTTTGGCTCCTATTCTTCAGCAATTTTTGGACCAACGCTCGGCGGCTTTATCGTTAAGTATTACCCAACGATGACGGTATTTTTGTTCACAGCTGTTGCCGTGTTTATCTCGTTTGTTGTTGTGCTATTTGCCAAGGAGCAGTACACACCTCCCAAAGAAGAAGAACCAAAGCACCCCTTGCGCGAGGCCACTGAAGGTGTGCGCTTAGTATTTGCTCAGCCATCGCTGCGCTACTATCTTGTCGTAGGCATTATGCTCTGGTTTTCATTTGGAGCTTTTGACGCGCTTGAGTCGCTTTATTACAAAGATATTGTGCACGCGAGTATTCAATGGATGGGATGGATCAACGGCGCCATTGGAGTGGGAATGGTTGTGGGAGTCGTTGCGCTCTCGAAATTTCCCTCGCGCTACATTAACTCGGTTCTGCTCGCGATATTTGTCGGCTTTGAAGGCATCGGGTCGATAGTGTATGTCGCGACGCACTCGGTGTATGTTGTTATGCTCGGTGGATTTCTTCTCGGTCTCGCTTTTGGCGTGGCAGAGCCGATGATGCGAACGCTCATTCAGGCAGACTCACCGCTGGCGTCAGTGGGTCGCGTATTGGGAGCCATACAGACATTTCGTGTTGGTTTTACCATCATTCCCTTGATGCTTGCCCCTTCACTTGCCAAAATATTTGGCATTCAGCAAGTACTTATTGGCGCGTCGGTCCTTACGGTTATCTTGTCCTTTACTCTAGTGCCTCTTGCGCGCAGTGTTGACAAGTCGCTTGCTGATAAGCGCTTGATTTACGCGATTGATCCTCTGGGCGAAGGGGAGGACGTATCGCCTCACGACCGCGTTTCTCCCTCCCACGACTAAAGTCGAAAATTTCATCATGAATAACGTGTGGCGCCCGCGGATTCGGGCGCCATTCGCGGTATAATGGGCATCATCGCTATCCGTTTCGCATCCGAAGGTTGAGCCATGAACAAACGCTTTGTGCCAGCGGCCTTGACAGTGGTTTTTTGTATCATAGGCGGCTTTATTTCGTTTTATGTTGCACGCTCACAAGTGCAGTTTGCTTCAATAAACTATATCTTTTTCGCGCTTGCTGCCTTGAGTGCTGGCATTGGTCTCATGCTTTCAAAAGACGATGATGCTCAGCGAGGTTTTTCATGGCTGAGTATTCTTGGCTTCACTGCGCTTGCGTGGGCTCTCGTGTCTTCACTTGCTTCGGGGCGTTTTGCGTCGACGGTGCTGGGGAATACGACATCGCTTGTCGGCCTTGGCGCTCTTGTGTGCTTTGCGATAGTAGCAACATTTGCCTATCGGGCGCGCGCAGAAGTTCTCACCATTGTGGGCTATGGCGCTCCCGTGCTCCTGTTTATTGTTACCGCTTATGCTCTTATCGCCCAGCCGGCGGTGAGCGCGGATGGGACAACATTAGATGCGCTACATTTGGGCTTCGCAAACAGTTCGGAGCTCGGACTTTTCTTTGTATTGCTTATGCCCTTTGTGCTTATGCGGGGTTACTCCTTGATACCTGATGACCGCATGGACCGCGCGGCTCGCTATCTCTTAGTTGTTTTTTCTCTAGTGGCTACGTACCGAAACCAAATGTGGATGGCAAGCATCGTCATTATCGGCATTGTGCTCTATTATCTGCTGTGCGAATTTGTGCCAGCAAGAGCAGTGCGCCGCAAATTGGTGGCTATTGTAGGTGGCCTAGGCCTTGTGGGTGTTGTGGTATTTTTTACTGAGGCTCTCGCGGGCAAGGTGGGGTCTTCGTTCTTGAGCATCCGTGGCCAGCTGTGGAAAATGGCTGTCGCAGAAATCGCCCAAAAGCCCATTTTTGGTTACGGCGCGGACGGATTTTTTGGAGCAAGTGCTACGATTGCAAAACCGAGCACCTGGTGGGGAGGCAGTGCGCTTCATCTCACCGATGGCACAACTGACCCTCACAACTTTTTGGTGCTCTTGACTGTATCATTTGGTCTGGTGGGATTGGCTCTGTGTCTCGCGTTGATTGTGATGTGGGCCATTCGTGCGCTCAGCACTCAGGCGCGTCTTGAAGATGAAAGCGCGCCGAGTAAGGTAAGCAAAAAGGGCAAAGCATCTGCTGAGCAGGCTCCTTTGCATGGCTACTTTTCGGCACCCTTTGTTGCCGGTGCTTCGGGCCTTGTCATGCTGCTCACAATGCCAACTACCGTCAATCTTTTACCATTGATAGCGCTCTGCATGGGTAGCGCTCTTGTCGCTCAAACAAGAGAAGATACCGTTGGTGCGGATGTTGGCGCCACGCTCAGCTTGGCGGGCATCATTCTTGCTCTTTTCGTGGTCGCCGTGACCGGCGCTAACGCCGTTGCTCGCGTTTCACTGGGCGGAGTTACGTATTTACAAGGCCCCGCATTTGAGAAAGCCTATGCGGTCAATAAGGTCTTTGGCTGGGACCCCTTTGTTGCTCATGAGCTCAATACCGCCTTTGCTTATTCGACGTCAACAGGAACGCAGGCGGCAAGTGAGGTAGCGCGTATGGTATCGCTCGCATCACAGCGCCCCACGCTCGCTGACCCCACGAATCCCTATTATCGATTGATGTATCTCAATGTGCTCTATAAAGCGGGGCGCACTGAGTCTCCGCTCTATGCGGGCAAAGCGACCTCATCAGAGGACCTGCGCCTAGCGCTCTTAAAACAGGCATCGAGCGACTTTCCTAAGCAGCCCGATATCGATATCGAATTAGCGCTTTCGGCGGCCGAGGCAAACCAGCCTGCGTTGGCGCGAACAGCGGTCGCGACGGTTAAAGCTCTTGGCGCATATGGCGAGCAGGTATGGCCGACACCGCTCAAGAGTATTGAGGACTATCTTAAAAGCACTGATTCACCGGCAAAGTAAGAAAGACACAACTTCGTGCGCGCGAAAGGTTT
>CALLZE010000117.1 GCA_937858655.1 uncultured Coriobacteriales bacterium | reverse complement strand
CCCCGAGATGATGACGCCACAAATGGAAATGTATACGCTGGGCAATGACTTTGTCCCTCTTGGCATTCATGCTGGCGGACTGCGTTACCATGGCGACTCGCCCCTGCTGTGCAACTTGGTTCACAATGGGGAGGTTGAGGCTATGGCGGTCTTCCAGAAAGAATGCTTTGAGGCGGCGCTCATTTTCGCGCGCGCTGAAGCCCTGTTGCCAGCGCCTGAGTCAAGTCACGCTATCGCTGCGGCAGTTCAAGAAGCGAAGGCTGCGGCAGCGGCAGGAGAGGCTAAAACAATCCTGTTCAACCTTTCTGGCCATGGATTTTTGGACCTGGCTGCTTATGAAATGTTTAATAAAGGTGAACTCGTTGATTACGATTTCGCAACCGATACGGTCATAAAGTAGGCCACGGTATACGAGTGACGCGCTTACTAGGCACGCTCTAGGCAGGTAATAAAGTTTTGCATTCCGTCGTATAAGCAGTATGCATTCATCAGTCCCGTAACGCTGCGTTACGGGACTGTTTCGTGTTGTGTGACACACCTCGACCAGATTTCAGTGATGCGTTATTCTGGGGACATATGATAATGCGAGGAGAATCTATGAACGCCTTAAAGCAATTACCAGCACTCACCCTTTCGTGTCCCCGTGTCTGGGATACGCTTGTTGACCAACTGCGCACTGCGGTGACAAAGGCTGGTTTTTGTGATGTGGTCTTGGGTCTTTCGGGCGGGATTGATTCGGCGCTTGTTGCGACTTTGGCGGTTGATGCGTTTGGGGCTGAGCATGTTCACGGCGTTTTGATGCCTTCTTCCTTTTCTTCGCAGGGAAGTGTAACCGACGCGCTCTCACTTGCGTCAAATTTGGGCATTTCGACAAATTTGATTTCAATCGTGCCGATGTATGAGGCCTTTATTACAACCCTTGCTCCTCATTTTCAGGGAACCGAGCGCGACATTACTGAAGAAAATTTGCAGGCACGCATTCGTGGCACGTTACTCATGGCTTTTTCAAATAAGTTTGATTACTTTGTGCTTGCTACCGGAAATAGAAGTGAGGCTCTCGCTGGTTATGCAACGCTGCATGGCGATATGGTAGGGGGATACGCACCGATTGGCACACTGTATAAAACGCATGTCTATGAACTTGCGCGCTGGAAAAACGATACAGCGCAGCGACCCGTTATCCCTCAGGACTCTATCGACAAAGAGCCAAGTGCTGAGCTTTCGGTAGGTCAGCTCGATCGCCACGCGCTGCCTCCCTATGATGTTTTGGACGCGATTTATTACTACATTATCGATAAAGGAGAAACCGCCGAACAACTGATTTCTGAGGGCTTTTCTCGTGAAGATGTTGAAAATGCTGTAAATCGTCAAGAAAAATCCTCCTTCAAGCGAACTTACGCGGCACCTTCTCCGAAATTGGATATTTATCAAAAATAGTTTTTGCGCTACACTACTGTCTGCTTTTCATTTTTTGAGAAATAGAGGTAGTGCATGAGTGTTGAGATTATTGAAGTTGTGGGGGCACCGTCAGAGGTCCGCGATCTTATATATGAGAATCTGTACCAAAACTATGGCGTAGATGAACTTTTTGATAACTGGTTTCATCAAGAAAAAGGCGGAGAGTTTCTTCTTAAGCGTGACGCAAGTCAAAAGTTGCTTGGTGTTGTGCGTTTGATGCCTATTGCCGAAAATAATCCTTTGACACGACAGGTTCGGCAGGTTGCTGTCTCGACAGCGGCGCGCGGACTCGGCGTCGGTCGTGAACTTATGAACTTTATTGAAGACCTCGCTCGCGATCAGGGAGCCGACGAACTTTGGCTCGAATCTCGTGGAGGCGCTTATGGGTTTTACTCGAGACTGGGATACATCACCGCAGGCGAAGAGTTCATCAGCGAGCTCACACGCTTGCCTCATTGTCGGATGACAAAAGATATCGCCCTCCAGACAGTACTCGCAAGTTAATAAATCCTCGAAACGCGGTAAATACTAGAAAATAGAAGTCCCATAGCGTAATCTAGTAGACGACAATTACGCGCTTTTTGCGTTTATTCGTACATGCGCGCGAGGGATTCGCGCATCGACCAAGGAGGGCTTATGCCTAAGATTACCCCAGAGCAGGTTCGTGTTCCCGCGGATGTCTCAGCTGAAGCACGCTCGGCGTATGTTGAGAACTATCTTAAGGCCACTCGCAACACCGGTCGTTTGATGCTTTTTGCTTGCGACCAAAAGATTGAACATTTAAATGGCGATTTCTTTGGTGAGGGCATCAACATTGCGGATGCAAAACCAGAGCACCTTTTTGAGATTGGCTCAAAGGGTGTATGCGGCGTTCTCGCTGGACAGCGTGGTCTCGTCGCTGCCTACGCAAATGATTACCCTGAGATTAACTATCTCGTCAAGATGAACTCTAAGACTAATCTCATTAAGACAAGCCAGGACGACCCCTATTCACCGCAACTCACTTCGTTTGAAGCAGTGCTTGAACTTGTGAACAACGGCGTTAATGTTGTGGGTATCGGCTACACCATCTATCTTGGTTCAGAATATGAGTCACAGATGTTGGCTGAGGCGGCCGAGCTTATCGCTCAGGCACATGCTGCTGGTCTTCTTGTAGTGCTTTGGATTTATCCTCGTGGAAAGGCAGTTACCGATGAGAAGGATGCCCATCTCATCGCAGGTGCTGCAGGTGCGGCTCTCTGCCTCGGCGCTGATTTCGTCAAGGTTAATCCACCAAAGGGCGATGACGCTGCTTCGTCAGCAGAAAAGCTTCTCGAAGCCTCGAGTGCTGCAGGCCGCTGCGGTCTTGTTTGTGCTGGCGGCTCGACCGTTGAGGCTGACGTGTTCCTTAAGCAGCTTTGGGAGCAGATTCATATTGGTGGCGCTCACGGTAATGCAACCGGTCGCAATATTCATCAGCGCTCTCTTGATGAGGCCGTTCGTCTCACAAAGGCAATTAGCGCAATTACCTTAGCTGACTATAGCGTAGAAGATGCTCTCGCAGTGTTTGAGGGCAAGGCAGATTTTAGTCTCTAAGATGAATGAGCAGACGCTAAAAGAAACAACTCAATTAATGCAGATGGTTGGGCGAGATATTTTTCTCGCCCACCTCATTTCAAGCCATGGCGGCAATATCTCCGTGCGCGTAGGCGATGAGTTGTGCATCACGCGCACAGGCTCGATGCTTGGCCGCTTAAGCGATACCGATATTGTGGTTGTGCCGGTTGAGGGCCCGAGCGAGTGCGATTGCGAAGCCTCAAGCGAACTCATCGTGCATCGTGCACTCTATCAGGCGACGAACGCTGGCGCGGTGGTTCATACTCACTCACCTCAGACCATTTTTCGTTCAATGCTTGAAGATTCCATTGAGCCTATCGATTCTGAAGCTCGGTTGTTTATTCCATGCGTTAATGTCGTTCAATCAAAAAAGACAGTTGGCTCAGCGGAGGCAGCGCAGTTGCTTGCGGCTGAACTTTCTAGAGAAGACGCGGCACCTCTTGCCGTGTTGCGTGGGCATGGGCCTTTCTCAACGGGAGCCACTCTTCTTGAAGCGTACCGTTGGGTATCAGTGCTCGAATGTTCGTGTGAGCAGCTCAACATGCGCGATATGATGGGTAAGCCTTTGAAGGATTATTTGGGATAACTTGTAAATATTACTGATTTAGATATAAACATTATGAGCGCCCTGAGGGGCGCTTTTATTATTTTCTTTTGAGCGACACGATGGTGAATTCGTTTTCTTTTGCTTCGTTGATGAGCGAACCTGCCAAGAGATCGCCATAGTGCTCACGGGGGAAGACAATCATAAGCGCAATAAGAGCCTCAACGGAAGGCGAGACTTCGCCACGTTCAATTTTGTAGAGCGTGCGCTCCGAAAGGGAGATATGGGTTACGTCATGCAAATGCTGCGCAAAGTCAGCGACGTTAGAATAACCAGCTGATTTGCGGGCTTTTTTGATTTTGCGACCGAAAACATTCCAGTCAACCAGTTGTCCTTGTTTAAGTTTCTTTTTCATCTGGCTTCACATAAATTGGTACGTTTAGGCAGATTTCATTGTTGGCTTTGTGGCTCTGAGTTAGTACCTATTTGCCTAAAGTTGCCAAATATTTTAATAAGTCAAGAACCGCTATAATGAGGTGTCTACTTTTAGGAGCATTGATGGAATATTTGTTTGTTGCGTTGGGAGGAGCACTGGGCGCATCTGCGCGCTTTGGTGTTACGAACCTTTCGTTTCTCTCGGGCCTAGAGTTTCCCTTTGGCACGCTTCTCATAAATGTCGTTGGCTCGTTTATTATTGGAATTATTGCGGGTATCGCGACGCGCAGTTCAGTTCTTTCTCGCAATTTGATTCTTTTTCTCAAAGTTGGAGTATGCGGCGGATTTACAACTTTTTCGAGTTTTTCACTTGAAGTGTTTGATCTTTTTGCGCAGCAAAAGTACGTGAGCGCCTGTCTTTATATGGGTGCGAGTGTTATAGGCTGCGTCATAGGTGTAGCACTTGGCGAATTAATGAGCCGTATGCTTGTTGGGAATAATTAAGAAAAAATAATAAGAAGTGTTATGTGGTGCCGGAGGTGGGATTTGAACCCACACGCCCGGGGGGACAATGGATTTTGAATCCATCGCGTCTGCCATTCCGCCACTCCGGCACAAAAAACACTTGTAGAAGTATAGCGCATTTTGCCGGTTTGTGTCATCTTTCTGCGATAAGTTGAGGATATACTTATCCTATGAAGAAAACCTTAGGTCACATACATGAAATTCTCAAAATTACGCAGGATTTCTCCGCGTTTAATCCCTCGGTTCATTTACTCAATATCGCTCATAATCTTTCGCTCATAGCCGATTTAGGCTACGGGAGTATTTCACTTGCCTTGGTAAAGGATGATGAACTCATCGTAGCTGCCGCGCGCCGTACCACCACGGCGATTGGGCCTGAAGTAAAGCAACGTGTTGGACACAGACTGTCTGAGGATGACCTTGAGGCGTATGCTTCGCTGAAATCAGGACGCAGCGTTTATGGTTCGCGTATTCGCAGCGTTCATGATCTCGAAAAAGATATCGTCATAAGCTATGTCACCTCGGCTCATCCCATTTTTGATGAAGATAGAGGCGTGGTCGGCGTGCTTGTACGGGACGTTGCTCAGGCTCAACATGACGCTCCTGGCCGTATGGAATCTGAATTCATGCAGATGTCAGACGAACTGATAGACATGATGGCCTTTCGAGCTCTCCAAACTGAGGAGGGCGAGCCTTTTGTGACAACCCGAAGGCCGGGCGATGGTGTATTGCGCATTGA
>CALLZE010000116.1 GCA_937858655.1 uncultured Coriobacteriales bacterium | reverse complement strand
GTTTCGGTTAGTTACACTGTTTTCGACCTCTCAGAAACCATCTATTCAGGCGCAGGCGGCAACATGTTTGCTGCTGCAGCGTTTAACTCGCCACAATCAATGGTTATTGGCGCTCTCTACCTTAAGTTGTCCTACGGCTCATCGGTTAACTCAAGCCCGCAATTTATTGATGGCCCTCTTTATGTTGAAAATGGGCGCCTGACGCCAAAAGGTGGCGTTCGTTTTGTCAACACGACAGACTTTGATGCCTACCATATTTACGCTGACCTCCAGCCATCAGTAACGGCAGCAAATGTTGTTGTCGACAGTCTTGACCAGCACCTTACCCCTCCAAGTATTTCGGATGAGTTCCAGAATGCGATGCTTGCAGCCGCAAAAGCCGAAAACCATTATTATATCGCCGACTCTTCAGGCACTTTTAATATTGGTGGGCCCTCAAGTCCCATCCCCTCTTCTGGCGGAATTCTCACGGGCTCAGGAACTATTTATGTTGATGGCACCGCCGTTATAGACTCGAGCGTCAACAGCTACCACGGCAACTGGACCATCTACGCTACAAATGGCATCATTGCCCACGGTTGTCTTGTCCCTTCCGACTACGCAACCGATCCAAGCTATCCGCCTGAAGGCTCTTACGACAACTACTACTCTCCGGTTGCCTCATACAACGGTGTTGAACTCCCGCAAGCGCGACCTGACTACTGCATAACGCTCATCACACCGGGTAGAATAAACTCAACGTGGACGGCTAAGGGCAATTCAAGTACCCCGTTTGCATTCTGTGGCGCAATGTATGCCGGTGAATCTATTATTTTCCAAGAATCGTTGCGTGGGTCCATCATCGCTTCTGGCTCGCTCACGCCAGATAAACAGACAGTCATTGCAACACAAAGAGATTTGCGGGGATCGCTCTCAGCGCTTTCTCAGCAGCTTTTCACACGCACGATGGCTAAAGGCAGCTGGGTCCGCACAAAAAACTAGCACTTTTACAAACTTCAACAAACAAGTAACAGAACGGCTAACGCAAGATGACGGATAGCCGGTTTCTCCCCACATGAAATTCTTGCGCTTTATCATTGACGGTGCGTTGTTATACAACATTTGTACTTTATTCGCAGCAATATTGAGAGCAAACGCGAGGAAACAGTGGCACGTATTTCATTTTCCGGCCAAGAATTACCGGTAGGGCTGGACATAGGACAGAACCAAATTCGCGCTGTACAGCTCAAACGCGTCAACAATGAGCTTGTGCTTCACGACTTTGGCGTTATCCCGCTCCCAGAAGGCGCAACAAACGACGGAGAAATCGTCGAAACTGCAGCTGTATCAGAAGCTCTGCGCACTCTGTGGCGAGAACGAAAATTTACCGGAAAAATCGTAGCAATGGGACTTGCTAATCAACAAATTATCTTCCGAATGATTGAATTCCCTTGGACAGAAGAAAAGAACTTGCGTGAAGCAGTCCTTCTTCAGGCTCAAGACTATATTCCAATCCCTGTTGAAGATGCCATTATTGACTTCGCGATTACCGGCGAGAAACTCAATGCCGAAGGCGAACGTGTCTACGAATTGATGATTGCGGCAGTTCAGCGTGACGGTATCGACAAAATTGTTGATGCGGTCCAAGATGCTGGTCTCAAACTCGCGCGCATCGACCTAACCCCCCTTGCACTCGTGCGCTCAGTACTCGGAGATCCCAAACGCGTTCATTATGATGAGTTCTTTGCTGAGCCCGAAACTGTCGCGGTAATCCATATCTCATCTGGTGTTACGAATCTCGCCATTGTCGAGGCTGGCGTCCCCCGCTTCGTCCGCTTCCTCCCCACGGGTGGCCATGACCTCACCATAAAACTTTCAGAGGAACTTGAAATCTCCATCGATGAAGCCGAAAAGCTTAAGCGTGACCTCGGTTTGCCTGCCCTCGATGGCTCTGTCCCCCCTCTCATGAATTATGATGCACAATTGGTTTTTAACGCTCAAAGCATTCTTGAGCGCGAAGTGAGTCACTACATCAACGAGTTAAGACTCTCTTTTGAGTTTTATCAATCTCAAAGCCCTTCAAGCCCAGAAATTACCAAGATTTATGCTACGGGCTCAGGAATGCAGCTTGTCAACTTCACCTCATATCTTGAGGCAAGTCTACGGGCCGATGTAGATATTATTGACCCTTTCGCCTCAATCCAGGTGTCTGATTCGCTTCAGCAATATCTTGGCATGGAGCGCTATAGTTATGCGCCCGCTATCGGACTAGCGATAGGAGGGCGATAATGACTACCAAAAATACAGAAAAAATTAATCTGCTTCCCCAGGAGATTCTTGATCAACGCAAGTATGAACTGTGGTATCCCTGGATTGCAAGCGTAGCGATTATTTTCTTATTGCTCATTGGCCTGCTCTATATTGGCTCACTTCTTGGCATATCTGCGCAGGACAAAGAAGTTCAAGCTGTTCGCGCCGAAATTGAAGCGACTCAAAAAAGCGCAAATAGCCTCGTCAAATATGAGAAAGAAAAGAAATACTTCGACGCACGCGCAAAAATCGTGAAAGGCGCCCTTGAAAAGCGTCTTGACCCCTATTTATGCGCCTTGGCTGTTACTTACTACCTGCCCGGAACGGCATCTGTTGAACAAATGACTTTTGATGCTTTAAAGGGTATGACAATAAAGGGTGTTGTTGAAGACTCTTCAAAGAATCCAAATAACAAAGACTGGAAAGGCGTCGCGCAAGCGATGGACAACCTCGAGAAATCTAGCATTATCAGAGATGTCTGGCTTTCTGAGGGCACTATGAATGATACTTATGACAACTACGAGGAATACAACAAGCAAGTCAGCGCTAAAAACCAGAACAATTATCCTGATGTTGTCGATCAATTCACCATTTCAGGCAATCTAAAGTTGACTTTAGACGCAGTTAAAAAGGCTACTTGGACTGATAAAACTGCGGATGAGGGGGCAGCTAAATAATGAAGTTATCACCTCAAATCAAAGTGGCTCTTATCATCGCCGGAACCTTGCTGTTGGTTGTTAGTCTCGCTGCCATTGCTCTTTTACCTCAATATAATAAATACCAACAGCTCAATACCGAAAAAGAGCAATATCAGTCCAACCTGTTATCTGCCCGTACGGTTCTGGCTTCACGCACGCAACTCAAACAAAATAATGTTGCGCTTCAAAATGCCATTAAACAACAAAAAGATGCCGTGCCCGACAACGCCAAACTAACGTCTGTCATTCGTCAAATCCAAAATATGGCGTATGAAAACAATCACTGGATGACAAGCATAAAAAATACGGACCCCATCGCAACTGAAGGTGTGCAGTACAATTCGTGGGACTGCGAGATTGTGCTCGAAGGTAATTGGCTTGACACACTCTCATTTTTACGCGATTTACGGGACATGAAACGCCAAGTACGTGTCAGCAAAATTGATTTTCAACGTGCCGTTGATATGCGGGGCAAAAACGACATCTCAAACCGCGTCACTAAGCATTGGGATCCAGAAGCTTACCCCGTTCGCACAACCATTACCGCGACCCTCTACTACATCCCCAAGGGAAACGTAGAATCGTCGACGAAAAAAGTAATTAAGGCTACCACCTCAAATACTACTCAGACTCAGGGAGGTGCTCAATAATGGTGAACGAAAACGACAATTCAGTTGAAATGCCCCAAGACGACTCTTCCCTCTCTCTTGATGAGATGCTCGGCCAGATTATCGATGAAGACGTTGAAGTTGTTGACGAATCACAAACACCTGAGCCAGAAGTTGACCTCGACGACCTTATTGACGAGCCCGTAGAGGATCAAACTGATCTCCCTGACGAAGTTGGCAATATGGATGACGAGGACATAACCGAACCAGCACAGTCGCCCGATATGGCAGACAATCTCAATGACGAAAGCATAGGCGCACTTCTGTCTGAAGGAGCCGTGCCAGCGCCAGAAGAAGAGGCCGCAAAACAAAAACGCCGCCAGTTACTCTGGGTGGTTTTTGGTATCGCATGCATTTTAGCGATAGCTCTTCCCGCGACTTTTGTCTTCCTTAAAGCGCGCTCTATTGCAAGCAACACGCCTGATAACCAGACAACGATCAAGCCCGTCAACGACGGAAATGCCACCGTTAAGTCAATTGAAGCGACCTCATCAGAAACGACAAAAACCGCTTCGACGGTTACCGAAGATGACTCAGCAACTTCAGACTCAACATCATATAAGGAAGTTGACCTCGAAGAGTGGAACTACTATGTTCACGGGTACAATATCTTCGCGCCCGCTCGCGGTCAGCGCGTAAAAGACGCGGCAAGCCAAATCAACGAGAACTACAAGACAACCGTATACGACGCGCTTGACATTTTAATAAATGAGGCAAACGGCGTACAAATCACCATTCCCGATTTTACTGACACGGTGAAAACTGATGCAACCGGTTCAAACTCGTCCTCAAACAGCTCGCCACAAGTTGACACAGGTTCGGGTTCGACAAGCAAACCGCCCTCAAAAACGCGCATGTACCTTGATGCAATTGGAAGCAATTCAACCAATAAAGTCGCCATTTGGTACGTAGGAAAAACATCATACCAAACAGTAGTGGGAGACGAAATTGGGTCAACGGGTTGGAAAGTAACCAAGATTACGTCAACAACAGCAACTATTAAGAATGGCTCTAAAACCTACACCCTGCGTGTAGGCGGATATGCAATCAAGTAACCGGAGGAATTGATGGCTGATTTACGCCTCGTCATAATAACTGATAACCAAGAGTTTCAAACAAAAGCTCAAGACATTCTTGGCGAAAAGCAGCCCTCTTCAGAAGCGTTTCAGATTCCAGCGCCTATGCGGGCACCTGGTGTCATCAGTATGCTCAACCCCACACATGTGGCGCTTGATTTATCGCTTCTTGGTGCCGATTCATTTCTCGATGACATTCGCCTTGCCTCGCAAAAAATTGAAGCAACGCTGATTCTTTTTGCAACACGTCACTATCAAAGCGGCGATAAAATTGCGCAGTCCCAAAAAGCTCTTTGGTGCCCTAGCGCAAAGGCTGATCCTTTTATTGGATGGCTTCTCAATGGATGCGCTCCCGTCGAAGATGACACTGCGTCAAACGAAGAATTGCCAACAGATGCCGAATACAAAGCAAACTTAGACAAGCCTCATGCTCCGCAGGCCGCGACAAAGCCAAAAAAGCAATATAAAATGCTCGAGTCGCCAGGAGTAAACGCCGATGGGCACCGTTTGCCTTCTATGGATGAATTGCTTATTGCCATGCTTGATGCCGGAGGTTCTGACCTTCACTTAAGTGTCGGTACGCGCCCACGCTACCGTATCAACGGCGAACTTGCTGAAATCCCTGACACTCCCAAATTATTTGGCGAAGATACTGCAAAAATAATTTTGCCTATCGTTAACGATAAACGCTATGAAGAGTACGAAACTTCTTTCGAATCAGACTTTTCATACTCGATTCCTGGACGCTCACGCTTTCGTGTCAACATCTTCAGACAGCGCGGTGCCATGGGAGCGGTTCTGCGTACGATTCCTTTTGGTATCCCCACCATCGAACAACTGGGCCTCCCCGACGTCTGCCTCGAGCTTGCCGATAAGCCGCGTGGTCTCGTGCTCGTTACTGGACCTACAGGTTCTGGTAAGTCAACGACACTTGCCGCGATGATTGACTACATCAACGAAAACAAACCCGTTCACATTATGACGATGGAAGACCCCATCGAGTTCATGCACCGCAATAAAATGGCCCTAGTTAACCAGCGAGAAGTTGGCGAAGATACTGAAAGTTTTGCTGCCGCCCTTAAGCACGTTCTTCGTCAGGACCCTGACGTCATTCTTGTAGGCGAGATGCGCGACCTCGAAACAATTTCCGCTGCTATTACAGCCGCTGAAACTGGCCACCTTGTTTTCGGAACATTGCATACCATCGGTGGTCCAGAAACTATCGACCGTATTATTGACGTTTTCCCACCCGAGCAGCAGAACCAAATTCGTATGCAATTGTCAGGATCGCTCCAAGGCGTGCTTTCGCAGGTCCTCTGCCCTATTGCTGATGGAAAAGGCCGTACTCTTGCGCAAGAAATCATGCTCGGAGTCCCCGCAATCGGCAACCTTATTCGCGAGGGAAAAACCCACCAAATGGAAAGCATTATTCAATCAGGTGGCGCTATTGGCATGATTACTCTCGACCACAGCCTACGTAAGCTAGTAGAGCAGAAGAAAATCACAGCAGAGACTGCGGTTGAAAAGGCAAAAGACCCCAAGTCAATGATTGAAGCTCTCGGCTTTAAATACCAATAATCCCTAAGAGAGATTTACATGAAAAAGCGAGCAAAACTTGCGACTCTTGTCGCATTGATACTTATCAGCATGCTAACGATTGCTCCAACATTAGCGAGCGCTCGACAAAAGATTGTTGTCATTGATGCTGGCCATCAGGCAAAAGGCAATAGCGCCAAAGAGCCCATTGGCCCGGGCTCGTCGACCAAAAAAGCTAAAGTTTCAAGTGGCACACGGGGCATCGCAACGCGCGTACCCGAGTACAAACTCAATCTCAAAGTTGCTCTCAAATTGCGCACCGAGCTAAAAAAGCGTGGCTACAAGGTCATCATGGTGCGCACAACAAATAACGTAAACATTTCGAATGCTGAACGCTCAAAGCTCGCCAACAGAGTTCATGCAGATTTACTTTTCCGCATACACGCCAACGGGTCTCCCAGTTCAAAAACTCAGGGCTACCTCACAATGGTTCCCGCTTCAAACAGGTGGACAAAACCGATTGTCGCAAAGTCGCTCAAAGCCGGCAACGCCATTCATAAGGCAACTCTTAAGGCAACAGGAGCGCGCAATGCTGGCCTTGCGAAGTCTAGCAACATGACAGGGTTCAACTGGTCAAAAGTTCCCTGTGTTATTGCCGAAATGGGCTTTATGAGCAACAAGACTGAAGATAGAAAACTTCAAACATCAGCTTATCAAGCAAAACTTGTAAAGGGCTTCGCAAACGGCATTGATGCCTACTTCGGCAAATAAGCCTTCAATGCCTCATACAAAAACTCAGCCCCACCGGGAGCAATCGCTTCGTAATACTGCTTAAAGCGTTCGTCAGCGCAGTATGTTTGCGCGAGAGCCAAA
>CALLZE010000115.1 GCA_937858655.1 uncultured Coriobacteriales bacterium | reverse complement strand
CGTTTTCCATTTCAATATAATAGGGGGCATACTCGGTTTGGCCATCAAAAGCGATAACGTCAGGGTCGAGGCAAGATCCATAGACGGAAATTTCGAATTGATGTCCCGCCACCGCAGTACTCGGGCAATCCATACCTGGCTCAATCGCATATGCAAGTGATGCGCTTGCAAGAAGCATTGTTGCGCTAAGCAGCGCAATTTTACCTAGGCTTGGGATAATTTTTTTCATGAGATCCCCCTCAAAGAATTTAATTTACACTTTAAAGTATAAACGGTCGGGGGACATGAACCAAGTTGCCGAAAACGCTATCTGTGCTCGTGAACCTATTGCTGGTTGCTCTGTTCGAGAAGCGCCTCATAAAAACGCAGTACACGGTCGGCCGTGTTGGCAAAAGAATACTGTTGAATGCGCTCGCGCGCTCCTTGCGCTAAGCGGTCACGCAACTTTGCGTTCGTTGAAATGGTAATCATTTCGCTTGCGAGCGCAGCTGGCGTTGGCGACTTGGCAAGAAGACCGCTGCGGCCTTGTTCCACAGTATCCGAAATGCCAGGCGAAGACACAGCCACGATGGGAAGTCCGGCCGCCATGGCCTCAAGAACAACGAGCGGATGAACCTCCGAAACCGAACCCGTAACAAACGCGTCGCACAGTGCGGCATATGAAGGCAACTCGGCGTAGGGCTGCATGCCTGTAAACACAATACGCTCGCCGAACTCGTGAGTTTGTGCCATTAAGCGCGCAGCGTGCAGCTCGGGACCATCTCCCACAACAAGTAAGCGCAATCGATCGTTGCTTGCTGTTGCCTCGAAAAACTCACTAAACAGATAATCGGTATTTTTCTCGGGAGCCACGCGTCCCAAATAACACAGCACAAAGTCGTCTTCGCGCAGGCCCAGCTCGCCGCGACTGCGCGCGTTGGCTGGATCGGGGTTCGCAAAAGAGTTGATGTTAATACCGTTTGGCACGGTGGTCACGTGCTCGCATCTAATAAATGTGCGCAACCAGTGTTCGATGGAGCGCGAGGGCGCAATCACGCAATCGCAATCATCCAAAAAGCTCTTGAGGTAGCGGCGCAGAGTGGCATAGCGCGGGCCTTGAGGCACAAGCGCGGCGTACGCGTCAGAATACAGGTCGTAGCGTGTATGGTTGGTAAACAGCAGCGGAATATGGTGCTTCTTGGCGATGCTCGCGGCAAGTCGTCCCGACTGAAAAGGATGGTGCGCATGCAGTACGTCCATTGTCGCCATGAGCTCACGCGCTTCGGGGGAGTAGTTCAGCGAAAAGTTCCAGCCGGTGTCTCCCCAAGCAAGGCCGTGGGTGCGGTACACATGGGGCTCATCGTCAACAAAATCGCGGTCGCCAAACGTAAAAATATAGACCTCGTGGCCGAGCTCCTCATAGTGCTTTTTGTACAACTTGATGTGGTTGGTGACCCCGCTCACATGGGGCAAATACATATCACAGCACATACCAATGCGCATGGTTACCTCTATATCGAAAATCGTCTCCACCGGCACGCCGGCGCGTTTTAAAGTCCTGCTTCATATACTATACTGTTAAAGTCGAGCGTGCGCGCTCGGCGTATATCAATTGTCATTTCCGGCCACGTGCCGAATCGAATAAAGGAGCAACTGTGGCACTTTCTATTGGAATCGTTGGTTTGCCAAATGTGGGCAAGTCCACGCTTTTTACTGCGCTAACAAAAAGCCAAGTTGAGGCGGCCAACTATCCGTTTGCGACCATCGAGCCTAATGTGGGTGTCGTGCCTGTGCCTGACGCGCGCATCGACAAGTTGGCTGAGATGGTCAACCCAAAGCGCACGCTGCCAGCAACGGTTGAGTTCGTCGACATTGCGGGCCTCGTGAAGGGCGCCAGCGAGGGAGCAGGACTGGGCAATCAGTTTCTTGCCAACATTCGTGAGACTGACGCGATTGTTGAGGTTGTGCGCTTTTTTAGCGACGAAAACGTCATTCATGTTGACGGCAAAGTTGACCCGCAATCAGACGTCGAGACGATTAAACTTGAGCTGATTCTCGCGGACCTCGCCACCATGGAGAAAACCGTGAGCCGTCTTGAAAAAGAGGGCAAAAAAGACAAAACGGTTGTGCCAAAGTTGGCATTTGCCCAGCGCGTGCTTGCGCACCTTGAAAACGACCATCGAGCTCGCACGATTGAAATGAATGAAGATGAACAAGAGTATTTGCGCGAGTTTCATCTGCTCACGGCAAAGCCAATGCTCTATGTGGCAAACGTGGATGAAGATCAACTGTCTAGCGACCTCGGCACCGTGGATGGCATGACGCCGATTCCCATTTGCGCCAAGGTTGAGTACGACCTCGCCGAATTGGATGCTCAAGAGAGCGCGGAATATCTCGCGGCTATTGGGCTCGAAGAGCCTGGCCTCAACACCCTCATTCGCGAGGCATACCGTCTGCTTGGCCTCCAGAGCTACTTCACAGCTGGCGAGGTTGAGGTGCGCGCGTGGACCATTCCGATTGGAGCGAAGGCTCCGCAAGCTGCGGGTGTCATTCATACTGATTTTGAGCGCGGATTCATCAAGGCCGAAGTCATGTCGTACGAGGATTATGTTGAGTTTGGCGGCGAAAAAGGCTGCCGCGATGTGGGCAAACTTCGCCTTGAGGGCAAGGAATACGTCATGCAGGACGGCGATATCGTTCACTTTAAGTTTAACGTGTAGGGGTCGGTCGCTCCCGTAATAGTGAGGCGCTCACTGCTCACTGGGCTATTCATTCTCCCTGTTCGAAAAGTTTATTTTGTACATCTTTGACGGTATAATGGCATAGGGATTTTTGTCATACCACACAAGGGAATGATGTTATGAATAACTCAGCTGACGTCCACAATGATGAAGGGCAGAATTTTGCTGCCTCTGAGCCCGAACAGTCCGCTGCCACAACTGAACAAGATGAGTTAGCGGAACCTGAACTCAGAGAAAACAAGACAATCTATTCGTTAGTTGTTGTGCTTGCGGTGCTTGCGGTTATCTGTCTCTTTATTGTGATGTTCTTCATTTCACGACAGGGAGCAGAGGCATCGAAGGCGGCATCATCGACTACCTCAAATGCGGCATCCTCAACGCAGGGTGGCAGTGGTGGGAGCACGTTTGACGAGAACGCCATCAAGGTCGTGAAAGTGACGCCAACGGTGTATGAGAATGGCGCGCTTGACCAAGAAACTATCGACGCGATGAAAAATGCGAAAACGGCCAACGAGCGCGCTGCGGCTTACGAAAAAGAAGTCGCCCAGCGTTTGGATAATGATACTGAAGCACCAACACCCATTCCCGATACGAGTGAACCCACTGTCAAAACTTCAACGGCATCGACTACTAAGACCACCACTTCAGCGCCGAGCGCAAGTGCAAGCGTGATTGGCGTTGACGAGGATATCGCTAAGCAAAACCTGCGCGCGCAGGGCTTCAAGGTGTATTCGGTGTATGTGTGCGACGAAGGCGCATTGAACGGCACGGCCGCGCGACCAACAAACGGTCTCGTACTCTCGCAATTGCAGTATACGGGCCGCACGCTCGGCGAGAAGCTCGCGTTTGTGGGCGTTGCCACCTCGGCATCGTATGCAAACGCTCGAACCGTACCAGACCTGACGGGCAAAGCGTGGAAAAGTGCTCGCGCAACGCTCGCAAGCCGCGGGCTCGGCATTCGCTTCGAATATGAAGATAAATCGCCATCAACTTACGGCACGGTAGTATTTCAGGCCCCTGCTGCCGGCACGCACATTCCGCGTGGATGTAGCGTCATGGTTGTTCTTGCTGATTAAATGAAATTTCGTGGCGCCCACTCGTTGGGCGCTATACTGTTTAAATTACATTTGAATGTTGTACTGTGCGCTCGCGCGCGCAAAAGAGATTAGGAAATTTTGTGACTGATTATCATGATGCTCAGCCGACCGTATTCGTGTTCGACTTTGGCGCGCAGTATGCGCAGCTCATAGCTCGTCGTGTGCGCGAGGCGCGCGTGTATTCTGAGATTGTGCCCTGCGATATGACCGCCGCTGAGGTTGCGGCGCGCCGTCCCGCAGCGATAATTTTATCGGGAGGCCCCGCAAGCGTATACGCTGA
>CALLZE010000114.1 GCA_937858655.1 uncultured Coriobacteriales bacterium | reverse complement strand
TCAGAATCTGTCGCGGGCCGTGCTGACCGAGCGACTTCTTGCCGGGAGACAGCTTTCCAAAGGGAATATAAGCGTCCATGCTCGATTTCATATCAAACGTTCTTGAAGCACTACAGTAACGTGGATCCCCTGCGGATACCAGTTTTGATATTTCAGTATTGCCGCTCGCATCAAGAATAGACAATTTGACCCATGTAATAGGAGTGTTTGATGTGACGGTTCCGAGTAGTGTCTTTGACGCCTTATACTGACACCACTTCGTCACGGCAACACCCGTGGATTTCAATGTCGATGTTGATACGATTTTTACTGACACTGTTTTTGTAATTGAGGGTGAAGCAACGCTCTTTGCGGTAATTTTGACCGTACCCTCTTTACCTGATTGCGCCGTCATCTCTCCGCTAGAAGACACCTTGGCAAGACTGGTGTTTGAGCTTGACCATGATACTTTTGCTGAAGATGCTCCCCTTGGCGCCACCGATGCTTTGAGCGTTTGCTTGGTTCCATAAGTCACCGCTGTATGCGGAACCGATACACTCAGACTGCTCACAGGAGTAGGCTTTACGGAAATTGTTTTCGATTTATTTTTACTCTGGGACTTTACATATATGGTGTAGGTACCTGCTGGCGCCACATCCCCCGAACGTGCCAGCTCTCCGCTGGGGAGTTTCGTTGACCCGCTTACGGTGATTTGACCATCCCAATAGAGAGCGTGTAAGTTGTTGGCGCTCACGTCACGATATTTCTTCTGAGTAATCATCTTTTTTGTCGACGCACTATAGACCTGAAATGTCACATCATTTTTCTTCGAGATAGTGTACGACACTTTATATGCATGAGCGCCTTTTTGCGGAGAAGGCGTTAGAGAACTCGAAGCTTGAACAAGCGTGATGCGGGGGGCTCCGTTGGCAGATACTGTTATCTTACGTGTTGCCCTCACCGTACCCTGGTCGCCCTTAACAGAAAGCTCAACACAATAAATTCCCGAAGCAACATAATCATTCGATGCCTTTTTGAGCTCATTATTCGAAGCAACACGACCATTCCAGCTCAGCGTAGTCGCGGTGTTTTTCGCTATCTTCTTGGAGAGATTTTGAACAAACCGGCCCTTGCTATCAGACACGACAAGGTTGTAGGTACCTGATTGGTTAGAGGTGACCGTGAAAGAGGCGCATGAAATAGATTTTTTTAAAGTTGAAGAGGCAGATTTAACCTGCAGTGAAGGAGCAGCGTAAGATAAGGTGACGCTAAAGAACAGAAAATATGTAATCGCCAAACAGCTGAATGACAAAAGAACCGGAGCGACCTTTGCGATATGTTTTGTATTTATTTCCATATCACCGAGTATACACTCCGGTTCTTACGTACAAACTAGGCAAAGATTTTTGTTACGAACGTGCAACCAAATCTTCAAAAATTACGCGCGCTTACGCTTGATGATGGGCGAATCTTCTCCTAGAACAGACTCACGCGTTATCTGTACATGCGATATTCGTTTATCGCTTGGTAAGTCATACATAGTATCGAGCAAAATGTTTTCGCAAATCGAGCGCAACCCACGCGCGCCAGTACCGCGTGTAAGCGCCTGTTCGGCAATCTCACGCAAGGCATCTTCATCAAAGTCGAGCGTCGCGTCCTCAAGGGCAAACAGACGCTTATACTGCTTTACCAGAGCGTTTTTCGGTTCAGTCAAAATGTGCACCAAATCATCAACGCTCAGTTCATTGGTGGTCGTAATGACAGGGATGCGACCGACAAACTCTGGGATAAGACCAAAGGTGTGCAGATCCTCCGGACGCGCGTCAGCAAACAATTTGCTTGATGGCTTCTTAGCATTTTCAGTAATTTCTGAAGCGAAGCCTACCCCGCGCTTGCCTTCTCGTTCGGCAATAATTTTTTCGAGGCCAACAAACGCTCCACCTAATATAAAGAGGATATTTGTTGTATCGATTTTTATAAGTTCCTGCTGAGGATGTTTGCGACCACCTTGAGGAGGGACAGATGCTTCAGTACCCTCAAGAATCTTCAGGAGAGCCTGCTGGACACCCTCGCCAGAAACATCACGAGTAATCGAGAGGTTTTCGGCTTTACGCGCAATCTTATCAATCTCGTCAACATAAATGATGCCAACCTCGGCACGCTCTACATCATAATCAGCTGCGGTAATTATTTTGAGCAATATATTTTCAACATCTTCGCCAACATAACCCGCCTCAGTAAGAGCGGTTGCATCAGCAATAGCAAAGGGAACGTCGAGGACGCGAGCCAACGTTTGCGCAAGTAAGGTCTTTCCCGTTCCTGTTGGGCCCAAAAGCAGGATGTTTGACTTAGCAAGTTCAGTCTCATCATCACCTTCCGAATCGCCCAGCATGACGCGCTTGTAGTGATTGTGCACGGCGACAGAAAGCACTTTTTTCGCGCGATCCTGACCAATAACATACTCATCAAGCGCTTCGTGAATCTCTCTTGGAGATGGCACATGATCAAGGACAAAACCTGTGCTTATGTCGTCCATCGTTGCCAACTCATCGGCAATAATATCGTTACACAATTCAATGCACTCATCGCAGATGTATGCTCCACCAGGACCTGCTACAAGCTTGAGAACCTGCGTGCGGTCTTTGCCACAAAATGAGCAGCATACTTTGCCTTCTTCGCTCGGCAGATTAAATCGGCTATCAAAGGTATCGTCGGTCACTATTTCTCCTCGATTGCCTTTCGGCTTTCAATCACAGCGTCAATAAGCCCGTATGCTACTGCATCCTTGGGCATGATTATGTTATCGCGCTCAGTGTCCTTGTGAATGGTTTCAATACTCTGACCTGTATGTGAGGCCAAAATCTCATTGAGCAACGTGCGCATGCGCACAATTTCATTTGCTTGAATAGTGATGTCTGTCTCTTGGCCCTGAGTTCCACCAGAAGGTTGGTGAATCAAAATGCGGGAGTTTGGTAACGCGTAACGCTTGCCAGCAGCGCCTGCTGCCAAGAGTACAGCGCCCATGCTTGCGCACTGTCCTAAACAGATGGTTGACACATCTGGCTTAATAAATTGCATGGTGTCATAGATTGCCAAACCATCAGTAATTGAACCACCAGGTGAGTTGATGTAGAGGCTGATGTCCTTGGTTGGGTCAACGCTCTCAAGGTGGAGAAGCTGAGCAACAACCAAGTTTGCGGAAACCTCATTTACCTCGCTACCTAAAAACACAATACGGTCATTGAGCAAACGAGAAAAAATATCAAAGCTTCTCTCGCCACGTGAAGTCTGCTCGACAACCATTGGAACAAGTTCATTTTGAAAATTGAATGAAGAATAATCGGCCATGAGATTACCTCCTAAAAGTATTACATTGCCTCTTCGTCTATTGTGACTTTCGCGTTCTCGCGCAACCAAGCCAAAGCTTTTTTGCGCGCTACCTCGTCCTTAAGTGATGTATTGAGACCAAACTCTTGCCACTTTGCACGAGCTGCCTCAACAGACATCTTAAGAGCGTCCGCAATTTCTACGAACTCAGCAGCGATGTCATCCTCAGTCGCCTCAAGCTTTTGAGCGGCAGCAAGTGCCTCAAGCGCTAAGTCGTTTGTCGTAGCGATATGTGCTTGAGTTGAGAGGTCTGCATCGTACTGCTCAGCATCAATTTGTGACATCGCGAGATACTGATCAAACTCAATATCGCGCTCCTTCAGCATGTTCTCAAACTCACGTTTCATGCTTGCCTTACGAGACTCAACAAGTGCTTCAGGTGCTTCGCCTTCAAGTTTATCAGCAAGCTCCGACACGAGACGCTCGTCCATCACGCGGTCATATGATTGTTGCTTCTGTGACTCAATATATTCTTTAATCTCTTTGCGCATATCCTCAAGGTTCTCAAACCCAGCTGAGACTGCAAAATCATCATTAACCTCAGGGAGAACCTTTTTCTTAATCTCATGAACATCGATATCAAAGTGAAGGGTCTTGCCAGCATACTCAGTATTTGCGCCCGTATCCTCTACTGCAAACTCCGCAACTACCTGCTCGCCTGGGTTTGCACCAATGAGGGCCTCTTCAAACTCTTGTGGCATGTATCCACGGCCAAGTTCATACATATACTTGTCGATTGAAGAGCCTTCATAATCCTCGCCATCAAGAGTCGAGGTGAAAGAAATCATCACGAAATCATCGGCCTCAACAGCGCGGTCCTCAACAGGCTCAAGTCCTGCGAGACGCTCACGGCTATCTTCTATCTGGGCATTAATTTCTGCCTCAGTGGTCTCACGTGGGGGCATCTTAATCTCAATATCAGTTGAGCTCAGACCAAAGGTGGGACGAGTATCGACAACAACGCTGTAGGTGAAGTCTTTGCCCTCAGCAAGGTCCTCTGGGTCCTCAAATTTTGCCTCACCCATCACGCGAAGTCCCTCTTGGTCAAGAGCCAAAGCGTAGGTGTCATTAATGAGGTCCTCAGCTGCTTGAGAGAGCACATAGTCGCTGCCGAGTGCTTGCTCGAGCATTTTACGAGGAGCTTTTCCGGGACGGAAGCCTGGAATACGAACTTCTTTGGCAAGTTTCTTAAAGGCAGCCTTAATGGCCTCGTCAACTTTACCAGCCTCAACAGTAACCGTAAGCTTAGTGCGTGAATCTTCTACGGTCTCTACGTTAGTCTTTACCACAATTGTTCCTTTCAAAAGAAATAAGCGGCCCCATAAATAAGACCGCTAGGGTACATTTTGGTGCGGGCGAAAGGACTTGAACCTTCACGGGGGTTACCCACTAGAACCTAAATCTAGCGCGTCTGCCAATTCCGCCACGCCCGCAACTTTGACACTAGCGATTAAGTATATAGAAAAATACCCGCTCAATGCAACATTGAGACGTGAGAAAGAGAAGCATTTTCCACATACTCTCCTTTAAAGTGTAGCTGAATTTTTGTCGGAAGTTTTAGCGCGTCGCCCGCCGGCAAGGCAAACCTGCCCGCGCGAATTTATTCGACCGTTCCCGCATTGAGCCCCAGCAGAAACATGGGAACAACGAGAACTGCCGACTGCGCAAAAGTGCAATCGAAAAGCCCGATGCCAAAGAGGGCTATCGCGAGAAAAAGCCCCATATCATTACTATGCTTTCCATCTGGCTGCCCTGTCATCCAAGCGAGCATTACTATAATCATAATAATGCCAAGGATGCCCTCTGAGATATATTTTGACAATAAATCATTGTGCGCATGTGCCCCCGTAAGATAACAACCCGATGGCATACCCGTTCCAAAGGGGTGTTTCTCTATCACGCTGAGCGCCTCCCCCCACAAAGTAACACGACCCGATGAAAGCTGGTCGAGCCGAGTAAACACGGCTTCGGAATTACGAGGTTGCTCTTGCGAAGCCTCTTCGGAATCAAGAGAATTCATGCGAGTGATTATCCCCGCTGAATAATTACCTGAAAACTTATGAAAATATACTCCCGCACCAACAAAAAAGATTAGCGTCAAAATGAAAGCGACAACAGGAAGACTTCTCAAAAACCAGTTCTTGAAACCTCGATTTTGAATCTTTACCAAGGCGGCGCACACAAGCAAAAAGAGGGCGGCGAGAAATTCCGTACGAGACGCCGTAAGGACGAGCACCAAGGCACACTCGCAAAAGAGGAAGACACGAATAAACCGATTGCCAATAGCTGACAATGACCAGACCATTCCACTCAGCGTAATCATGGCAAGGAGTGTTGGCGCGGTATAGAGCCCCGTAACACGAAGCGACTCCGCCCCAGGACTCCACTGCCAAATTTTGTCGGTCGTCACATTGACCAAATGCACCATGTTCCCAATTAGATTGGGAACTCCATTCCCATAAAGGTATTCACCGAGGACAATTATGGTCAAGAGCGAGAATGCCGTGATTAAAAATTGCGCTTGTTTTTTGCTATCCCATCTCACAGCAAATCCGAGAAAATAAGCACCAGGCAGGAGCATGACCATAATGCCATAGCTCGACCACCAATTTGTGGAATGTGATTTTATGAGACCGGGATCAAAACGATGTCCATAGCCGTAAATTAGGAAACCAATTTCAACAAGCGCATACGCCATGAGGGGCCAAGTGTAAAGAAAATACTTTTTTATCGAGTGGCGATGTTTGAGCTCAGGGAAAATTATGATGAAGCAAATGGGGACAGCTAAGAGAGCAACAATCTGGCTCCAGTGAAGCCCATAAAATGGTGAAGTGGTTGGC
>CALLZE010000113.1 GCA_937858655.1 uncultured Coriobacteriales bacterium | reverse complement strand
CCTGCCGCGCGCGACAAACTCAAAATCGCCCCCGTTACTATGCCAGGAAGTGCGGCAGGAAGCACGATGCGGTACGTCGTGCGCCACCGCGTTGCTCCTAACGCAAGGCTCGCATTACGGAGTTCACGTGGCACCTGTTTAAGGGCTTCTTCAGTGGTCGTGATAATGAGCGGCAGCGTCACACACGCAAGCGTCAGCCCCATCGCCAAAAGCGACTTCTGAAAACCAAGAGCTAACGAAAAGGCGGCATACCCAAAGAGGCCGTATATCACAGAAGGAATGCCCGCCATATTTGCAATCGCAAGTCGAAGCGCCTTCACGCCGCGGCTCTTTCCTGCGTATTCAGTCAAAAAAATTCCGGTAGCAATACCGAGCGGAAGCGCCACGCACCCCGTAATCACAATGAGCATAAGCGTGCCGTAGAGCGCAGGCCAAATACCGCCTGCCGTCATTTGGTTGGTGGGCATACCAAACAAGAAGTCCCACGAAATCGATGCGGCACCCTTATATATGATGATGCCCATGATGGCCAGTGTCGCCAGCACGATAAAGCTGAGAGCCGTACCCGTAACAAGGCGCGCGATCTGCTCTCTCTTGCGCGCCCGTTCTAGCACCTTCACGAAGTCTTTCATGATGTCTGCCACTTTCTCTTTTGGCGATCGAGCAGTGTCCCCGCAATAAGGTTAAGGACAAACGTCTGCGCAAACAGCACGAGCCCCATCGCAAAGAGCACCGAGTAGTGAAGTCCTCCACGCACCACCTCACCCGTTTCTTGCGCTATAGTACCCGTCATGGTGCGCGCCGCGAGAAACGGTGAATGAGGAATTATGCCCGCGTTTCCAGCAAGCATGAGCACAATCATCGTCTCGCCGATTGCGCGGCCAAGGCCCAACATGATGGCCGCAAAGATTCCTGACGATGCGGCAGGAAGCACAATTTTCACGGCAGTTTGCCAGCGCGTGTTGCCAAGCGCGAGTGCACCCTGACGGAGGTCTTCGGGTACCGCGTGCATAGCATCTTCTGAAATTGAAATAATAGTCGGGAGGCACATAAAGCCGACCATGATGCCAGCACACAAAGCGGTCAGTCCCGAGTCAAGACCGAGCGTTCTCTGAATCCAAGGAACCAGAAACGTTAACCCCATAAGACCAAACACTACCGAGGGAATGGCCGCGATAAACTCGACCATCATTTTTCCTACCTCTTTAATGCGCGGGCAAGCGAACTCAGAGAGATAGAGCGCCGCCAAAATGCCCACGGGCACACATACAAGAAGCGCGATAGCCGTAACCCAAATCGAGCCTACTTCAGAAGGCAAAAAGCCAAATTCAGCTTCGGCAGACGTAGGAAACCAGCTTTTCCCGCCGATCATATTGGGCAATCCCACCTCGCTGATTGCCTTGAACGCACCCTGAAAAAGGAATGCGCAAATACACACAAGGATAATAATGGCGCTCCAGCCCAGCACGGTAATGACGATACGCGCAAAACGGTCAGACG
>CALLZE010000112.1 GCA_937858655.1 uncultured Coriobacteriales bacterium | reverse complement strand
CGAGCACCTCCTTGAGAGTGTTGGCATTACGTGCAACAAAAACTCAATCCCTAACGACCCTGAAAGTCCTTTTGTGACGAGTGGTATTCGTGTTGGTTCTCCAGCTATGACTTCTCGCGGCTTTGGAACCGAAGATGCTCGCAAAGTGGGCGAACTCATTGGTCGTGCATTGTTTGAGCGTGAGAACGCGACAGCCCTTGAGCGTGTTGCCGCAGAAGTTAAAGAACTGCTTGACCGCTATCCTCTCTATCCTGGACTGTAGAATTTTCTGGAGTGCTCATGTCGCAAGATACTACGCAAACCTCACGTCCTTCGTGGGATGAATATTTTATGTCAATCGCGACGCAAGTTGCTGATCGCTCTACCTGCATCAGACGCCACGTGGGAGCAATTATCGTCAAAGATAAGCGTCTTCTTGCCACGGGATATAACGGCGTTCCTGTGGGGGTTGAGCACTGCACCACGCGTGGGTGTTTGCGCGACCAGATGGGTATTCCCAGTGGCGAACGCCACGAGTTGTGCCGCGGAACTCACGCGGAGCAAAATGCACTGTTACAGGCAGCGCGTTACGGTACACCTATCGATGGCGCTACAGTATATTGCACGACGCAACCCTGTATCCAATGCGCAAAAATGCTTATCAATGCGGGTATTAAAGAGATCGTCTTTGAGGGCGGATATCCCGACGAACTCGCTCGCGAACTTTTGGGCGAAGCTGGAATGCAAGTGCGTGTGTTCGAAAGAACCGAAAAGGATTTATAAGTCTTGAGTTTACTTCACTATATCGTGCTCATTGCGGTTGGCGTGGGCGTAACAGCCCTCGTCACACCGCTGGTGCGTAACTTGGCCGTTAAGCGTCATATAATGGCGCTACCGGGTGGTCGAAAAATCCATAAGAAACCAATTCCGGAAACGGGCGGCACGGCGATGATCATCGGAATGCTCGCCGTCTTTGTGTTTCAGATTATGGGAGAGAAGTACTTTGGATGGAGAGGCTTTGTCTCGGATATTTCATCCGAACCTCTTGCTCTTTGGGGCATACTGCTCGGCACCTTTGTCATTTATGGTGTAGGTCTCGTTGACGATATCAAAGATATTACGCCTCGCGCAAAACTCATTGGTCAAATCGTTGCTGCATCAATCGTTGCTGCGTCTGGTTTGCGCATAAGTTTTATCTCTAACCCCTTCAATGATTCAATAATTTTGTTGGGGATTCTCGCCATTCCCGCTACGGTGCTTTACCTTGTTTCGTTTGCCAATATTATCAACCTCATTGATGGTCTCGATGGCCTTGCGGCAGGACTGAGCGCTATTGCATCCGCAAGTCTTCTTGCGCTCGCTGCGGGAGCTAATCAGCTTTCAGCTGCAATTATTGCCGCTGCGGTGATTGGGTCGTGTATCGGCTTTCTCTTTTTCAATTTCAACCCTGCATCAATTTTCATGGGTGATGAGGGAGCACTGACTCTTGGGTTTTTGCTGGGGATAATCTCGCTTATGGGAGTAATGAAGACGACGGCTGCGATTGCGCTTGCTGTGCCGCTGCTGATTGTAGGTATCCCCATTTTTGATACGCTCTCAGCTATTATTCGACGAGTTCGCCACAATAAATCATTCAAAGAGGCCGATCGCGGCCACATCCATCACCGACTTTTAGGCCGTGGCTTTAATCAACGCCAAACTGTTCTCATAATATATGGGTGGTCAGCTGCACTCGCCATTGGCGGATACGCTATTCGTTACGCTCCATTTTGGGTGCGCACGATTACCTTTATCGTGCTCTTTGCCCTCACGGGGCTCCTCGCGTATTGGCTCGGTCTTTTTGAATCTGTCAAGGCCCCAGCAAATTCAGCTGATTCAACGAAGAAAAAACTATAATTCCCCTCGTAACTATGTGAATATTATTTGAATTTTATCTTGCGATTACCCACTCGCAACGGTACTATTTATACGTTGTGTAATCGTCACGTAATCTTCTCGTTACTTTTACGCAATATTCTTTGCAAGGCATTGATGCAGTGATATTCGGAAGGGAAGAGAGCAATTCTTAGTCACCCAGCCATAGCCATCATTCTCGGCCTCGTAGTTGGGTCAATCGCGTTTTTGCTTCTCATTATTTTCTCGAAAATCATTTCATCTAAGAAACCTGCCCTTGTTCTTGCGGCGGGCCTCGTCGGATTTATGTGTAGCGGCATTTTTTGCGCAGGAGCCTTGCTCTTGTTCCGTCATTACGCAAAGTCTTCTTTTGTCTGGTTTGGTATATCCATGGTAGTCGCCTACATGGTGTGGCTCGGTGTGTATACCGTTCAGAATATGGTATTTTTGTCGGATTTGAATCGGAAATAAAGGAGGGTTGAATGTCAGCAGCAGCGTCTGAAGCGCCTTTAAAGGCCCTTGTCGGAGAAGTGGAACATTTGCTTGGTTCTCTAGACCCAAATGTGATCACCGGGGATAAAGCACATCCCGTCAAAATGCTGTGGAATCAAGTCGGAGTCTCTACGTACCTCGTCTTCTTTTTACTTGCAGCATTGATCACACTACTTATTGTTTTCTGGGGAAAGAAGCATATGGCTCCAGTGCCAAAAGGAAGAGCAATAAATGCCTTCGAACTGGTTGTAGAATTTGCTCGTAGCAGCCTTGTCGACGGTGTTATTCACAAAGATGCGGCAAAATACGCACCAACTATTTTGACGTTTTTCTTTTTCATTCTTGTGAACAACTTGCTCGGACTTATTCCAGGCTGTAAGCCAGGAACAGGTACCATCTCGGGTACAGCAGCATTAGCTATTATCGTTTTTATTTACTTTACATTTCTTGGTCTCAAGGAAAAAGGCGGTCTTGGTTATTTAGCGGGTCTTGTACCTCATGGGTTGCCAAAATGGGTTGTCCCTTTTGTTTGGTTAGTTGAGTTCGTGTCGATGTTGATGAAGCCAATCACACATGCTTTGCGACTTTTTGCAAACATGTATGCAGGTCACATCATCATGGGCATTTTCGCAATCTTAACGCAACTTTTTATCGTAGCTCCCTTTGCAGGACAGAGCTGGGCTAACGCACTTGCTTCACCAGTGTGGTTCTTATTGCTCATAGTTATGTATTGTATGGAGTTTGTTGTTGCGGCGATTCAAGCATACGTATTTGCGTTGCTTGCAGCTGTTTATATTAATCAAGCTATATCGGATGGCCACTAGAAACATGTAAGTAAGCAACCAAAAGGTTGTTTGCAAGACGACCCGGCTTGGGTTATCAAGGAGGAAATTTACAATGACAGGATCACTTTCAGTTATCGGTTACGGCCTGGGTGTACTTGGTGCAGGCGTAGGTATCGGTCTCGTAGGCGCATTCACAACTCAATCAATGGCTCGTCAGCCAGAGATGTCAGGCGCTCTTCAGACCCTCTTCATTCTTACGGTTGCATTTATTGAAGCACTCGCACTCCTCGGCTTCGTTCTTGCCCTCATCAAATAGGGCTCCAATTATCGACAAGCCCTAGGAGGTAGTAATGAAAATTAGATTCACACTTGCAACGGTTGCTGCATTTGCAGCTCCAACTGTTGCAATGGCATCGGAAGGATCAGGCGGCGGTCTCGTAAGCAGCCCAGTTGTTCCAGTGCTTGGCGAGTTCATTCCTATGTTACTCGCATTCCTTATCGTTATGTTTATTCTCAACAAGTTTGCATGGCCTATGATTCTTGGTGCTCTGGATAAGCGCGCTGATGATATCGAAGGCTCTATGAAGAAGGCAGAAACTGCCAAAATCGAAGCAGAGAATGTTTTAGCGGAGTACAAGGCAAAGTTGGCAGATGCTCACAAAGAGGCTGCCTCAATTGTTGAAGCTGGCCGTAAAGCTGGCGAGGCTGCGCGCGCTGATGTAATTGCTAAGGCAAACGAAGATGCAGAGGCTATCGCTAAGCGTGCTCATTCAGCCGCTGACGCTGAGAAGCGCGCTGCTGCTGCTGAGCTTGAGGCAAAGGTTGCTGACTTCTCAGTAGAAATTGCAGGAAAACTTATTGGCGAGAAACTTTCTGCTGATACAGATGCAAAGTTGATCGACCAGTATCTCTCACAGATGGGTAGCTTCAATGACAACTAGTAGCGAGATCTCAAGGGTGTATGCACGCGCCCTCTTTGACCTCGCACTCGCGAGTGACGCTGTTGACGAGATTGGCTCAGGTCTTGTAGCAATTCAAGACGCTGTTTCGGCTAACCCAACGTTGGCAGACGCGCTAGCGGATGTTTCGCTGCCTGCAGAGAAAAAGGCAGCGATTCTGCAAGAGCTTTTTGCAGGCATCGCCCCAGAGGCACTCGCAATCGCGCTTGTTTCACTCGAGCGCAATGGTGCCCAGAGTCTTGGTTCACTCGTTTCAGATTTTGACAAGATTTCTGCTGCTGAGCGAAACATTGTTGTTGCTGAGGTAACGACTGCGACTCCGTTAACGGACGCAGTTCGTGCATCACTGCAAGAAAAGTTAAGCGCCAATGTTGGCAAGCCTGTCGCGCTCCGCGAGCGCGTTGACGCTAGCCTTATTGGTGGAATCCGTATAAATATTGCAGGTCGCGTTTTGGATGGTTCAATTGCAAAGCAGTTGTCATCTTTGCGCGCTGCTCTTACCAATTCATCACTAGGAGGTGAGGCGTAAATGGTCCAAATTGATGCTGCAAAAATTAGTGAAGTATTGGATAAGCAACTTGCTGACTTTAAGCCAGACCTCGATATTCGTGAAGTTGGTAAAGTAATTCAGGTTGGCGACGGTATCGCTCATGTTTCTGGTCTTAATGAGGCTATGCAGGGCGAGCTCCTCGAGTTTGAGTGCGAGGATGGTCGAGTAATTTCAGGTCTTGCTCTTAACCTTGAAGAAGGCGAGATCGGTGCAGTTTTGATGGGTGATGTTGACGCCGTAAAAGAAAACGACACCGTCCGTACAACAGGACGCGTTGTTGAAGTTCCTTGCGGTAAAGGTCTTCTTGGCCGTATCGTTGATCCATTGGGTAATCCTTTGGATGGCAAAGGTCCAATTAAGGCTGATGGTTATCGCCCAGTTGAATTTAAGGCTCCTGGCGTTATCGCCCGTAAGCCTGTTCATGAGCCAATGCAAACAGGTCTCTTGGCTATTGACTCAATGGTGCCAATCGGACGTGGCCAGCGTGAGCTTATCATCGGTGACCGCCAGATTGGTAAGACAGCGATTGCTATTGACGCTATCATCAACCAAAAAGGCAATGGCGTAGTTTGCGTCTATGTTGCAATCGGTCAGAAGGCATCAACTGTTGCTGGAATCGCTGAGGCACTCGACGCACAAGGTGCTCTCGATTACACTATCATCGTTTCAGCCGCTGCTTCTGAGTCAGCACCGCTCCAGTACATCGCGCCAATGGCAGGATGTGCAATGGGTGAGTACTTTATGTACAACGGCGCAGATGGCAAGCCAGCTTCTGAGAGCAATCCTGGTGGACACGTTCTCTGCGTATATGATGACCTTTCAAAGCAAGCTGTAGCTTACCGCCAAATGTCGCTAACTCTTCGCCGTCCTCCTGGACGTGAAGCATATCCTGGAGACGTATTCTATCTCCACTCACGCCTTCTTGAGCGTGCGGTTAAGCTCAGCGATGAGAATGGTGCAG
>CALLZE010000111.1 GCA_937858655.1 uncultured Coriobacteriales bacterium | reverse complement strand
GTTCCAATCAGATGAAAAATGGCGCCTGGGCACGCGCGCAGTTTTTTCTCAAGTTCAGGAACACGGTTTTCTCCAAAGAGATCCTGCCCCAAACTCATTGCATGCAAAACCGCCTCACTTGAGACGGTTTTAGATACGGCAATAAGTTTTACTTCTCGAGGGTCGCGGCCAGCACGCTGGGCAGCTTGCTCAATTCGTTGGGACACGTCTGCAAAATTATGCGCAAGACTATCCATACGTTTACTCCTCGCCTATAGGCTCTTCATTCGTATCATTTGATACCTCGTCAAGCATGTCACGCTCACCCGTAATTAGATAAGCAATGCGCTCACCAATGTCGACAGCGTTGTCGGCGATGCGCTCAAGATAGCGAGCAGCGAGCACCATTGATGAGGCCCAATCAATTGACTCCTCATCCTGCAAGCGAGAAAGCTCACGGAAGAACTGCTTGTAGAGGTGATCGATAGGCTCATCAAGCTCAGGCAGTTTTAAGGTCAGCTCAAGGTCACGATTCTCAAGCGCCTCGCGCGTAGCATCAATGACGCGGTAAACCAAGTTACCCTGTGCCTGAATGAGATCGCAGAGCGTTTGTGGACCTTTACGGTGGGCAGTGCGTCGCGCGGCCTTTGCGATATTAACCGCAAGATCGGCCATGCGCTCTTCATGCATCGCAATAAATGCCATTGACTGCAACAAACGCAAATCGCGCGCCACAGGAAACTGCGTTGCGATAATCTCTAAGACACGCTCTTCAATGCCAACACAGCGCTCATCAAAAACGACATCGCCATGAATAATTTCGTCGGCGGCTACGGCATCTCCATTAACGAGTGCCTCAGTGGCTTTGCGCGTGGTGATGCCAACGTCACGAATAATATCGACAACTTCGGCCTCAACGATGGCCATCTGCTGATTAAAATTTTCCCGCATCTTTGCTCCAAACTAACGGACGAATGCTCGCTAGGTTTCCTACTAATTCCAGTATACTTAGCCGAATCGACCCGTAATATAATCTTCTGTTCTTTTGTCCATTGGCGAGGTAAATATGCCGTTCGTGCGACCTGATTCAACTAGAACCGCAGGCTGCCCTGCTACCTCTTGCAAGAAGAACGAAGTGTAATCACTCACGCGCGCTGCTTGCTGCATGTTGTGCGTGACAATAACGATACTTACTTGCTCTTTAATCTCAACCATGAGGTCTTCGATTTTCTGTACTGAAGTCGGGTCAATAGCCGAGCAAGGCTCATCCATGAGCAACACTTCAGGCTGCACCGCAAGAACACGGGCGATACAGAGACGCTGTTGCTGACCACCTGAAATTGCGAGTCCACTCTTGTTAAGGTTGCCCGAAACCTCTTTCCAAAGGTTTGCCCTCTTAAGCGCGTCTTCAACAACAGCGTCAAGCTTTGCCTTATTTTTTATGCCCTGAAGACGCGGACCATATGCAACATTGTCGTAAATCGACTGAGGAAAAGGGTTAGGCTGCTGGAAAATCATGCCTACGCGACGACGCAGGTCAACAGGATCAACACCATGCCCGTAGATATCGGCTCCATCAAGGAGCATCGTTCCCTCAACGCGCGTACCGTCAATAAGATCGTTCATGCGATTCATGCACCGCAAAAATGTTGACTTGCCACAGCCCGAAGGGCCGATAAATGCCGTAATGGCATGCTTTTTAATGTCAACATTAATGTCAGTCAGCGCGTTAAAATTGCCATACCAAAAATCGAGGTTACGCACATAGAAAGCTTCACTTTTTGGATCGTCAGTGAGAGGCTCATTATAGGCCGTTTGATGAGGCTTTTTTGGTAGCTGCTCTTCAGTCATTACCTTGCCTTTCGATATTTTCTAACAATGAGTCGAGCCCCGATATTGAAAATCAAAATCAAGACCATAAGCAAAAACGCTGTTCCGTATGCCGCTGGCATATTGATACCCTCAACAGCGAGCAAATACAGATGAACAGGCATTGAACGCCCTGAATCAAGCGGCGTAACTGGCATATTAATAGCTTGTCCCATGGTATAAAACACAACGGCAGTTTCGCCGACTGCACGTCCCATAGCAAGCACAACACCCGTAATAATGCGCGGCATTGCCCAGGGCAATACTACATGCGACACCGTTTGCCATTTTGTCGCACCAAGGCCATATGAGCCCCAGCGAATATAACGTGGCACCGCACGAATAGCTTCCTCGGTTGTGCGCATAACGATAGGCAACATCAGGAGACTTAGGGCCATTGCCGCCGAAAACATTGACATCGGGATGCCAAGCGCTTCAACGAAGAATGAAAATCCAAAAAGGCCCATAACAATCGAAGGCACACTTGAGAGCGAATCTGCGGCATAGCGGATAATGCGAACTGCGCGTCCTTGCTTTGCGTACTCAGCCAGATATACCGCCGCGAGCACAGCAATTGGTGTTGTGATGAGCATCGCAAGACCCGTTACATATAACGTTGACACAATGGTCGGCCAAATGCCTCCCTCAGCGTTGACGCCATGGGGCCACGTAAAGATGAACTGAGGAGAAATAACTCCTATACCTTTAACAACAACATACATAATGATGATGCCGAGCATCGTGACCGTGATAAGAGCTGCCGCCCAAAGCACGCCAATCGCAATCTTGTTTACGACGTTCTTATTCACTCAGCATCACTCCCCCCGAATCTTGAGAGGAGGCGAACAGCGCCAACTAAAGCCATAGAAATCAAAAACAGAATGGCTGCCATACCAAACAGCGCCGTACGATGTGTTCCGCTCGAATAGCCCATATCAAGAACGATTTGGCTCGTGAGCGTAGAAATTGGCTTCGTTACTCCTTTAAACATCTGGGGAGCATTACCTACAACCATCAAGACCGCCATGGTTTCTCCGATAGCGCGACCCATGCCCAAAATAACCGCATCGATAATACCGATTTTGGCGGCAGGCAATACTACCTTGTATATGGTTTGCCATTGCGTTGCTCCCATGGCGTATGAGGCCTCACGAATGCCCATAGGGATTGACGTGAGCGCGTCCTCTGAAAGCGTCGCGATGGTCGGCACAATCATGATGGCAAGAATAATCCACGCCGCTAGTGGGCCGAAGCCAACTCCACCAAAGAACTTAGCAAGAATTGGAGTGATAATTACTATGCCGAAAAAGCCGTAAACAACTGAAGGAATGCCCGCAAGAAGCTCAACCGCGGGGCGCACAAGGGCACGCATACGCGGGCTTGCCACTTCCGCCAAAAAGACGGCCGTTAAAACAGCGAGCGGCGCGCCAATAACCAGAGCACCAAGGGTGACAACAAACGAACCTTGGATAAAGGGCACGATGCCAAACTTTTCATCCGACACTGACCACGTTGAGCTGGTTAAGAATTCTTTTATGCCCACTTGAGAAAAAATTGGCAAAGCCTTCCACACCACGAATGCAAAAATTGCCGCGACCGCAAGGACCGCAATAAATGCACATAAGAAAAAGAGAGTCGCGAGAGCAGATTCCTTAATCTGCGTTGAACGCGACACCAGTTGCAAGTTGCCTGTCGAATGCGCCGAATCGTCGCTTGTGACTAACTGAACATCCTGAGATGAAGTCGTTTGCTCACTCATAACTAGTTAGCCTCCTTTGCGCCAGAAACAGGTATGAAGCCTGCATCAACAATAGCTCCCTGCTGGATTTTTTCCGAAAGAACATAGTTAATAAATTCCTTGGTTAATCCGGTCGGTTTTCCTTTTACGAAAAAATGAAGCTCGCGAGAAATCGGATACGCACCCTTGGCTACATTTGCCTTCGTTGGCGCAATGCCATCAATGGTGAGTGACTTCACTTCGTCATTGACAAAGCCCACAGAAATGTATCCGATGGCACCTTGGGTACGTCCGACCACTTGCCGCACCTGACCTGTGCCGGGCAAAACAACCGAATCCTCATTGAACTTTTTATCAACCATTACGATTTTAGAAAAAGCTTCACGCGTGCCAGAGGCTTCATCACGATTAACGCGCTCAATTTCTAGGTCAGGGCCACCGACTTCTTTCCAATTGGTGATTTCCCCCGCAAAAATACCCTGAAGCTGTGCGGTTGTGAGCGCTTTGACAGGATTTTTGCTATTTACAATAGCGGCGATGCCATCATGAGCAATGGGTATATCGGTAAGACCGAGTTTGAGCTCATCGTCCTTGAGGTCACGCGATGATGTGCCAATTTGCGCGGTACCTACACTCACGCCCTCAATACCTGCTGACGAACCCATGCCAGACACAAGGATTGAATCCTTGGGGTGCTCTTTAGTGAACTCGTCTGCCGCTTGTTCGGCAATTGGCATAACGGTTGTTGAACCTGAAACCACGATACTCGTATCCGAAGTTTTGTTCGAATCCCCGCAGCCGCTCAAAAGCAGCAGGGACAAACAGAAGGATGCCACAAGCGCAACTACAACAAGGGTCTTGCGATTCATTGGCACAAACATGCCAATGCTCCGTGACGACCCGTTACTCCCCGCTCTGCCCGATACGAGAAAAAGCGGTCCGTTGTTTCTACGCTGCACACGTCGAGTTGGACGATGTTGCAAGGTAAAACTCCTAATTTTGTGAGCGATTCCATAATCGCATCTGCCAAATCAAATTGAACTGTCACTTCGCCTCGGTCATTGTGCGAAAAATTACTCAAACACGAGGGCGACATAACAGTTGATAATGTATCAAATTTAGCCGCAAATTGCGATGCAATATCCAAAGATACCTGAAAGTTTTTTGGCCCAATATAGGCACCAATATAGGCAAATACGCTGCTGGGGTCGATGTCGTACTCATCGATAAGCGCCTGAAGCGCCACTGAAGAAATTTCCTCGAGTGTGCCTCTCCAACCTGAATGGACGACCGCGACTGCGCGCTTATCCGCGCAGGGGCTCACTAAAATGACAGGCACACAATCGGCAAAACACAGGAGGAGCGGTTGGTCGATTTGATTGGTGACGAGAGCATCGGTAGCCGAAAACGGCTGAGGGTTGATGCCCAAACGCGCCTTAAGATTACTATCAACCTTTTCAACATGAATGCCATGCACTTGCTCGGCAGAGGCAATATGCTCAGTCGCCTGCACACTGAGGCCGGCAACGCTCGCTAATCTATGGCGATTTTGCCAAACCGCTTCACTTTTGTCACCAACATGCAGGCCGAGATTTAGTGATGCGTACGGAGACTCGCTTACGCCACCTGTCCGCTCGCTGAAGGCAATGCGAATGCCCGTCTTCTCAAACAGGGCTTCGTCAGTGTAGAAAACCAAGCCCTGCGAAGTAATGCGTTTCAAGCTAGGAGTTGTCATAGATTCTCGCATGATCATCTCTTTAAACCATCTGTTTTTAAAAAATCAGGCCCAATGG
>CALLZE010000110.1 GCA_937858655.1 uncultured Coriobacteriales bacterium | reverse complement strand
GCTTCTTGACGAACATAAGCGTTTTGTCGTGGGCGCAGGCATCAATACGCGCGACTACGCTGAGCGCGTACCAGCATTGGTCGAAGCAGGTGTCGATATTTTGTGCATCGATTCTTCAGAGGGATTTTCGGCCTGGCAAGAGGTGACGTTGAAGTGGATTCGTGACCATTACGGCGACAGTGTTAAAGTGGGCGCCGGCAATGTTGTAGACCGTGAAGGCTTCCGTTTTCTTGCTGACGCAGGCGCTGACTTTGTCAAAATTGGTATCGGAGGCGGCTCTATCTGTATTACGCGCGAAACTAAGGGTATTGGCCGCGGTCAAGCGACGGCAACTATCGAGGTTGCGCGTGCGCGTGATGAGTACTTTGAAGAGACCGGTATCTACATTCCAATCTGCTCAGATGGCGGCATTGTCTACGACTATCACATTACTCTCGCGCTGGCTATGGGTGCTGACTTCTGCATGCTCGGCCGTTACTTCTCCCGTTTCGATGAGAGCCCAACGAACAAAGTAATGGTGAACGGCCACTATATGAAAGAGTATTGGGGAGAAGGTTCTGCGCGTGCACGTAATTGGCAGCGCTATGACAATGGTGGCGACGCGAAGCTTTCGTTTGTCGAGGGTGTCGATTCGTATGTTCCTTACGCGGGCTCTTTGCATGACAACCTTGCGACAACATTGAGCAAGATCCGTTCGACCATGTGTAACTGTGGTGCTCTCACGATTTCTGAGCTTCAAGAAAAAGCACGTCTCACGCTTGTTTCGGAGACCAGTATCATCGAGGGTGGCGCGCACGATGTCATGCTGAAGGAAACGAACGACGCAGGTAAGTAAGAGCTCATGCATCTGGCATTTTTTGGGCAAAACTGAGTTCATCAATTTTTGATATGAGAATGGCGATATACTGAAGAGGTATACCGCCATTTCTTTAGGAGTCTTAGGTTTTGAGTCAGTTGAATATGCAACACAAGATGTTTATCGCGAGTGCGCTAGGTGCGCTCGTTTTAGTGTTTGGCATTGTGGCCGCGTCCTCAATGCTTCCTGATAAGTATGCCAAGC
>CALLZE010000109.1 GCA_937858655.1 uncultured Coriobacteriales bacterium | reverse complement strand
GAGAGCGCAGAAAAACGGCCGCCCACAGAGCTGCGCGCATGGATAACATGCCGCCATCCGCGCTCACGAGCAGCCGTGCTGAGCGGAGTGTCGGGGTCAGTGATGGCTATAAAATGGTGCGGCGCCGCTTCGGGTGAAAGCTCCTTTTGGCAAAGGCGAAAAAAGAGGTCGCCAAGCGCGATTGGCTCAGTAGTTGAGCCCGACTTGCTCGATACAATAAAGAGGGTAGATTCAAAGGGGAGACGCCCAATAAGTTTGGCGACATCGTGAGCGCAGGTCGTGTCGAGCACGTGCAGGCGCACATCGCGGCATTCGTCGGCGAAAACGCTGCTCAAAACGCGCGTGGACAGCGAACTTCCTCCCATGCCAATAAGAACCACATCGGTAGGATTGAGGCGGTGAGATTCTTCACGCAACGCCTCAAGAAAGTCTTCAATAGTGTCGGTGTCGGAGGCAAGCGTAAGCCAACCCAACCGCTCTTTAATGAGCGCTTGCTGCGCGCTCTCATCGGCAAAAAGCGTAGCGTCGCCCTCGGCCAAACGCTCGACGGCATCGCTTGCTATGAGTTCTTCAATAGAAGACGGCATCTTGTCCGTTTCGTTTTGTATGTGAGAAAACACTACGCCGCTCCCTCGCCAGAATCATAGCCACCGCCGGCTTCGACGGGTGGCACTTCGACGCCCTTTGACGCATCAATGCGAGCGACGATGGTTCCACCAATGATAATAAGTATACCGCCAAGCAAAGCGCGCAGGGTAAGCGGCTCATGCAAGAATAGAGCTGCAAGTATAACGGCGCTTGCTGGTTCCATAAGATCGGAAGAGCACACGTCTGAACTCCTGTCCCCATCAGACCGAGCCATGCATATTGCTCGGGGGCACTTGGTCCGTTGCCGCTGCGATACGCAATCAGGGCAAGCGGCAGAAGCACCAGCGCTGCACCGAGTTCTTCAAACCAAAGGAGTACGTCCATCTCGATGTGCGTAATAAGTTTCTTGCCGATAATTGTGAGCATGGCGTAGGTGATGGCCGAAGCGCCAGCCATTGAGGCGCCGATGAACTCGTGCGAGCCTACAG
>CALLZE010000108.1 GCA_937858655.1 uncultured Coriobacteriales bacterium | reverse complement strand
GACGGCCACATGGTCGCAAATTTTCTCAACTACACTCATCGAGTGCGTAATGACTACAATCGTGACACCGAGCTTCTTATTGATATCACGCAGAAGTTTCAAGATAGAATTTGTGGTGAGCGTATCGAGAGCGCTCGTGGCCTCATCGCATAACATAATTGAAGGACGATTGGCCAATGCCCGCGCAATACTTACACGCTGTTGCTGCCCGCCTGAAAGCTGTGAAGGATATTTATCAGCAAAATCTGCCAGCCCTACCATTTCAAGGAGTTCTTTGCTTCGTTTGAGACGGTCGGCTTTTTTATCACCACGCAACTCAAGAGGAAACGCGACATTCTCAAGAACGGTGCGCTGTGAAAGCAAGTTGAAATCTTGGAAAATCATTCCAATAGAAGAGCGAAGTGTGCGCAAGTCCTTGCCTCGGTACGATGTCACATCAACACCCTCGATGCGAATCTGTCCAAGCGTCGGACGCTCAAGCAAGTTAATGCAGCGCACTAATGTCGATTTACCAGCACCTGAAACGCCAATGATGCCAAAGATGTCTCCCTGCTCGATATGCAGATTGATGTCCTTGAGCGCCTCATGGGTTGCGCCTTCAGTTGTATACGTTTTTGAGAGATTTTTAATTTCAATCAAAGTGCAAAGCCCTTGCTAAAAGTCCTACAGAAGTAGTGTCCATTATAGCAAGCAAACGCTTTAGAACGCATGATTTATCAAATGAGCTTGGTAACCGGCCCCAAAACCGTTGTCAATATTGACAACAGAAACGCCGCTGGCGCATGAATTAAGCATCGCGAGTAAGGCAGCCAACCCTTCAAAGGAGGAGCCATAGCCCACGCTAGTTGGCACCGCAATAATCGGGCAATTTGCCAGTCCTCCCACAACGCTCGCGAGCGCGCCTTCCATACCAGCAACCGCAATGATGACTTTTGCCTCAAATATCTCATCGCGAAACGCAAGCAATCGATGCACGCCAGCAACGCCAACGTCAAAGCGTCGAATAACTTCGTTGCCCAAAAACTCAGCGGTTTGGGCCGCCTCAAGGGCAACAGGAATATCACTCGTCCCTGCAGCTACCACAAGAATCTTCCCCCCGCCATCAGGCTGAGGATTGCATCCCACAACACCAACGCGGCTCATTGCATCGTATAAAAACTCGATACCATCAACTACCAAATTATCGTTGAGTGCTTGTGCTTTTTCGCTTTGCATGCGGGTGATGAGCACACGTTTATCGCCACTCTCAAGGAGCGTGCGCACAATACCGATAATCTGCTCGGAAGTTTTACCTTCACCATATATGATTTCCGATACGCCCTGCCTTACCGAACGATGAGTGTCAACTTTCGCATAACCCATCTCAGCAAAAGGCTCATGGCGCAAACTGAGAAGCGCGTCATCAGGGCTCACTTCTCCAGCAGCTACATCATCGAGTAGTTGTTTGATATCACGCTTCTCCATAAATTTATTTAACGATGAGAACAGGAATGGCTGTGCGATGGAGCACACCCTTGCTCACACTACCGAATGCTCCACGAAT
>CALLZE010000107.1 GCA_937858655.1 uncultured Coriobacteriales bacterium | reverse complement strand
GGTTTGCTTACATAATTTTTCATGTGTATACATCTCAACTGTCTTCGTTTGTTCCCTTTAATAATAACCGAGGGGACCGACATTTGAAAATGGCAGTCCCCTCGAAAACAAGTATTCAGTTTGCGCTACACATGAAAACGCGAAAAGCTAAGCCGCAGGCTCTGCCTTTTTCTTTCCATCCTTGCCATACTTCTTGCGAAGCGATGCATACTTTGGCTCGGTCTCTTTCCACATTGTATACAGTGGAGCCGCAAGACCAATTGATGAATAGGCACCAACGGCCAAACCAATCGTAAGCGCAATCGCAAATCCGTTGAGCGCGTCAACATTAAAGACGAGCATAACAACAACAGGAAGCAAAGAAGTAATCGTAGTATTAATTGAGCGAGCAAAGACCTCATTGATTGAAAGATTTGCCATCTCCATAAACGACATCTTGCTAAGGTTAGTGGTGTTCTCTTTAATACGACCAAAAACAACAACCGTATCGTAAAGCGAATAACCAAGAATGGTAAGCAGTGCCGCAATAGTTGAAGTAGTAACTTCTGCGCCAATCAACGAATAGACGCCCAAGGTAATCAACATATCGTGAATCAAGGCAACGATTGCCATGATAGACATCTTGTACTCAAAACGGATGCTGATATAAATCAAAATAGCAATGATCGAGATAATAAACGCCGTCAGAGCAGATGAGGTTAGCTTTTTACCCCAGCCAGCACCCACACTTGAAATCGAAAAGTTATTCAACTTCATACCCAACTCATCAGCAGCAGTTGCCGCATATTTGTTGGCAGTGTCTGCGTTTGCTGTGGTGGTTTTCACCAAGTAGCCCTCGTACTTATCTGTACGAGAAGTCTGAACAGTGACGTCCTGGAACTTAGCATCATTAAAAGCCTTGCGGATCTCATCGATGCTCTTATTCTGCCCGTCAGTGATGGTTATAACCGATCCACCGCGAAATTCAACACCAAACTCAAGTCCCCGAACAGCTAAAGAGCCGATAGAGATAAGAACGAGCACAATTGAGAGGCTAAAAAATACCTTGCGAAGCCCCATGAAATCAATATGATACTTAGGCATTTTTAACGCCTCCCTTCACTGTATTCTTGGGTCCTTTGAGGCCCCAGAAACCTGGTGCTTTCTCCATGGTTTTTGCAAGCAACATAATGATTGGTCGCTTATAGAGAAGCATCATAATAATGTCGCAGCAAATACCAATTGAAAGAGTCAACGCGAAGCCCTTAACTGAGCCAGCCGCAAACGCATAAAGCACGATAGCAGACACGAGCGTTACGATGTCGGCATCGACTGAAGTTATGATTCCATGCTTAGATCCAGAATCAGAAGCAGCGGGAATTGATTTACCCATGCGTACTTCTTCTTTAAAGCGCTCATTGATAAGGATTGATGAGTCGGCGGCCATACCAATGGTAAGAACAACACCGGCAATGCCAGGCAGCGTCAATGAGAACATGCCCAACTTTGAAAGCGCCGCGAGAACGCCGATGAACATTGAGGCAAAGACCGCAAGAGCAGTTGCCGTAATAATACCGAGTCCTCGGTAGTAGCAGATAACGTAGAGCGCAACAAGCGCAAGCCCAACGAGAGCCGCGAGAACGCCCTTATGGAGTGAGTCTTGACCAAGTGTTGGTCCCACGATGCGTGCCTCAGAGCGCTCAAGTGTCACAGGCAATGAGCCCGAAACAAGAACCGTACGAAGGCTCTTTGCGTCTTCGGCGGTGAACTTGCCTGAGATCTGCGTGCGGCCATCGCGAATTGCATCGTTGACAACAGGCGCCGATTTCACAGTACCGTCAAGAA
>CALLZE010000106.1 GCA_937858655.1 uncultured Coriobacteriales bacterium | reverse complement strand
ATTGGCGTACGTTTCGACGACCGCGCTACGGGCAAGGTTTCAAAGTTTGCTCCCCACGCAAAAATCATTCATGCCGACATTGATCCCGCTGAGATTGGCAAAATTAAAGAGGCGCTCATTCCTATTGTGGGAGACGCGCATGATGTTCTCTCGAAAATCGTTGCCGCTCTTGAAAAAGAGCAGGCGCGGAGTAATACGAGTGCATGGCTTGAGCGTATTGACGAGAATAAGGCCAAGTATCCCCTTGGCATCACGCAGAGTGGCCAAACAACCATCAATCCCGTTGAGTTTATTCGCTTGCTCCAAAAGCGTGCCGAAAAGGATGGCGCGCGCGTAACCTACGCGACAGAAGTAGGACAAAACCAGATGTGGGCGGCGCAGGCGCTTACGCTTCATGAGCCCCGCACATGGCTTTCGAGCGGCGGTCTGGGAGCGATGGGATTCGGCTTTCCGGCCGCAATTGGCGCGGCTCTTGCTCACAAAGATGAGCGCGTCATCTGTATTGCGGGCGATGGCTCCCTACAAATGAACATTCAAGAACTTGCGACTGCCATGCAAGAAGGCGCTCAAGTTAAGGTTTTTATCCTCAACAATGCGGCGCTTGGTATGGTGCATCAGTGGCAAGAGCTTTTTTATGACAAGCGTTATGCGAGCTCGGAGTTTGACGCAGCATGCCCTGACTTCGTCAAGCTCGCTGAGGCGTACGGCGCCTTTGGCGCGCGTATCGAGACCATGAAGGATGCGCAAAATATTATCGATGAGGCTCTTAAAACCGAGGGGCCTGCACTGGTTGATGTGTGCATTGCCCGCGATGAGCTGGTGTTTCCGATGGTTGCCCCTGGCGCACCAATCGCTGAGGCATTGGGCGGAAATCCGGGAGAAGGAATTAGCCAGATGATTGACGCAAGCGTTCTTGAGGGGAGCGATGCATAATGCGCCATACACTTTCGATATTAGTTGAAAATAAACCTGGTGTTTTGACACGCGTGACGTCGCTGTTTGCGCGCCGCGGTTTCAACATCGACTCGCTTGCGGTAGGAGAAACCGAAGACCCAAAACTCTCGCGTATAACCATTGTGACCGGCGTGGAGTCAGCACCGCTTGAGCAAATTATCAGGCAAGTATACAAACTCATCAATGTCATCAAGGTTACGAACCTCAAATCTGAAGAAAGCATTGCGCGAGAACTTGCGATGTTTAAAATCACGTGCCCCCCAGAAAAAAGACATGAAGTATTTGCAATCGTCAATGTATTCAATGCATCGGTTGTTGATGTCTCGAAAAACACTGTCATGGTTGAAGCAACAGGCAGCGATGACAAGTTGGCTTCGCTTGAAGATATCTTTCGTGGTTACGGCATAAAAGAGATGGCGCGAACTGGCGTTATCGCGCTGGGACGAGGCGAGTAGATATGAAGGTTCATAACGGCATTACGAGTTATGACGCGAACGACTGCAATTTAGATTTTGTCAAAGAGCGCAAAGTGGCCGTGATGGGTTTTGGCGCACAAGGCAAAGCGCAGGCGCTTAACTTGCGCGATTCTGGCGTTGAGGTGAAAGTTGTTCTGCGCCTAGGCAGTAGCCATATTGATGACGCGCGCGCTTGCGATTTTGATGTCATTTCATTTGAGGACTGCGCGCAGTGGGCTGATACGTTCGTGTTCTTGATTCCCGATGAGGTTCAGCCGCTTGTGTACGAACGCTATCTTGAGGGCAACCTTAAACCGGGCGATGCGCTTGTGTTTGCGCATGGACTCAATATCTGCTGGGAGAACATCACCGCACCCGATTTTGTTGATGTCATTATGGTTGCTCCCAAAGGGCCAGGTACGCAGGTGCGCTCGTATTTCGAGGCGGGCGGCGGCCTTTCGGATATTATCGCCGTGGCGCAGGACGCAACAGGACATGCGCATGATATCGCCCTTGCGTTTGCCGCGGCGTTGGGCGGCGCACGCGCAAGCATTATTGAAAGCACCTTTAAGGAAGAAGCGATTACCGATCTTTTTGGTGAGCAAACCGTGTTGTGCGGCGGCGTACTCGAGATGATGAAAGCTGGTTTTGAGGTTTTGGCTGAGTCGGGCGTCTCGCCTGAGCTTGCTTACAACGAGTGCATTCAAGAGATGAAACTCATCGTAGACCTCGTAGCCGAGCGTGGATTTGAACATACCTATGACGTGATTTCAACAACGGCAGAGTTCGGCGGTTATCGCGCTGGCCGGCGTTTGGTCACTGATGATACGC
>CALLZE010000105.1 GCA_937858655.1 uncultured Coriobacteriales bacterium | reverse complement strand
CGGAGGCGTACGATTTTCTCCCTTCACGCTTCTTTTTTATGGACTTTTGTTTGCGGCAGTGATGTGGTTGATAGTGTTGGGGCCGCATACGGTAATTAGTGCATTCAGCCAACCAAAAGTGGGGCTCGCTATTGTTGTTATTGCGAGCATCTCAACGATTATTCCTTTTGCTGCCTATCTGCACGCGCTCAAATACATTTCTCCAACTCACGCCACCATCGCCGCGATGGTTGAGCCCGTGGTCGCTGCTTTGGGCTCATGGGTATTATTTAAAGACCCGATAACATGGTCGCTTGCTTTGGGCGGCCTCATAATTGTAGGAGCTATTGTACTCATCCAATTTTCTGAGTTACAGGATGTCGATGAATAGAAAGACGATTTGCGTGGGGAGAGGAGAGTGAGCACGCATGCCTAGTTTGAGTTCATTAATTATCGCGTTTGTAGGCGGAATTATTTCGTTTATCTCGCCTTGTGTTATTCCGCTCTTGCCAGCGTATCTCTCGTTTTTGACGGGGCTCACTCCCGAAGAACTTAAAGAAAAGAAAAAAACAAATCAGATTATTGTACCAGCGCTTTTGTTCGTGCTTGGCTTTACTGTTGTGTTCGTTGCCCTTGGGGCAACAGCCTCTGTGCTTGGCTCGTTTATGCGCTCCTACCAGCGAATATTTACCATTGTCGGAGGCGCTCTTGTCGTCATTTTTGGCGTATTTATGACGGGGATAATTAAGGTGCCATGGCTCTATGGAGAAAAGCGCTTCAACCTTTCAAAAACTCAATTTTTCGGGCGTTTTTCAGGGTTTTTTATGGGCGTAGCTTTTGCGGCAGGTTGGACGCCTTGTATTGGCCCCGTTCTGGGTTCAATTTTAACCTTGGCTTCAGCAACAAGTTCCGCCAATCAAGGCGTTGTTCTCTTGCTGACGTACTCACTGGGCCTCGCGGTTCCATTCATGCTTGTTGCGCTGATGTTTGGTTATTTCGCACCCTACCTACGCTTCATTTCTCGATATTCAGTGGTGATTAATCGTATCGCGGGTATTGTCCTCATTGTGGTTGGTGTATTGATAGCCACGAATATGTTCGGCCGTTTATCACTTTTGCTTGCTGGGTACATACCGTCGGTAGAAGTAACGTTGCCCAAATTGCATTAGGAAGATGTTCAAAGCGCCCATGGATGTTCAATATACGCTGCATAAAACCAATCTGGAGTTTCAACTCATCATATGTGGACCGCTTAACACTCAAGATATTGAAAGTTTAAAAAAAGAAATTGAATATCAACTTCCGCAAGATCAAGCGGTGCTTGAGGTAGACCTCTCATCTCTGCGCGTTATTGATTCGGCTACGCTTGCATTTTTTGCGTGGTTGCACCAGAGATTTGACGCACGTGACCAGCTTGTTCAGTTTGTCGGTATGCCACATCATATTTTGCGAATTTTTGATACCGTTGGATTTCTCACGCATTCACGAGCGTTTTCGTTTGTAGAAATTTCTGTCGAAGAAAGTGAAGAAATGAGACCGCGCCGCTTGGAATTTTGTGGGTCTCTCGAGGATCGAAGTCTCGTTAAAACCGACCAACGCGAGTTTTATCCCGCCAAACTTGAACTTACTCAAATGCGCACATTTCTTGATGAGTTTTTGGATGCGACTACACTCACTCGTTCGCAGAGAGA
>CALLZE010000104.1 GCA_937858655.1 uncultured Coriobacteriales bacterium | reverse complement strand
CCCAAGGGTGTTTTGCTGGTGGGCCCTCCGGGTACCGGTAAAACGTTGCTCGCGCGCGCTGTTGCGGGTGAGGCAAACGTGCCGTTCTTTACCATTTCAGGTTCTGACTTCGTAGAAATGTTTGTCGGCGTGGGAGCAAGCCGTGTGCGCGACTTGTTCGAGCAGGCAAAAGCTGAGAGCCCCGCTATCATCTTTGTTGATGAGATTGACGCGGTTGGACGTAAGCGCGGCGCTGGTCTCGGCGGCGGTCATGACGAGCGCGAGCAAACACTCAACCAGATGCTCGTCGAGATGGACGGTTTCGACGCAAAAGATAACGTCATTATGATTGCCGCGACAAACCGCCCTGACATTCTTGACCCTGCTTTATTGCGTCCTGGTCGATTTGATCGCCAGATTGTGGTTGACCGACCAGACCTCAAAGGCCGCGAAGATATATTGAAAATTCATACGCGCAACAAACCCATTTCGAGTGAAATCGACTTGGAAGTACTCGCGCGTCGTACGCCAGGCTTTACCGGCGCCGATCTTGCAAACTTGGTAAATGAGGCAGCGCTTCTTGCGGCGCGTCATAACAAGTCAGAGATCGACATGTTTGAGCTCGAAGAGGGCATCGATCGTGTTATGGCTGGTCCTGAGCGTAAGAGCCGTCTCATTTCTGACAAAGAAAAGAAGACGATTGCCTACCATGAGGCTGGACACGCAATTGTTGGTCACAACCTTCCAGATGCTGACCCTGTTCATAAGGTAAGCATCATCCCACGCGGTCGCGCACTTGGTCTTACCTGGTCGCTGCCAGGCGAGGATCGCTTCCTTGAAACCAAGCGTGAGATGCTCGACGAAATCGCTGTTCTTCTTTCAGGTCGCGCATCTGAAGAGATTGCTATTGGCGATGTGACATCGGGTGCATCGAACGATATTGAGCGCGCAACGAAAGTTGCCAAGCAGATGGTAACGCGTTTCGGTATGAGTGACACACTGGGCCCACAAGCATATGGCGAAGCGGATCACGAAGTATTCTTGGGCCGCGATTTTTCTGCCAATGCTGACTACAGTGATGAGACCGCGACAATTATCGACAAAGAGATATCTCGTCTCATTACCGAAGGCTTTAACCGTGCGCACGACATTTTAACTGAGCATAAAAGTACCCTTGATCTTATGGCAGAAGTCCTCATCAATCGCGAAACGCTCGAGGGCGACGCGCTCAAGGCTCTTCTTGAGGGTACATGGGATGAATATTTACAGACTCACTCAGGTGACGAAGTAGCCGTTGTTGCAGGCGAACCTGAGGGCATTATTTTTGCTCCTGAAGACACAACAAGCGAAGAGGGCTAAGAACGGTGATGGACAGAGCGAAGATTGAAGAGGGCGTCAAACTCATTCTTGAGGGTATTGGCGAAGATACCTCGCGTGAAGGATTGCTTGATACGCCACGCCGAGTGGCTAAGATGTATGAAGAAATCTGCGCGGGTCTTGAACAAGACCCCGCAGAGCACTTCAAAGTGACGTTCAACGAGGGCCATCAGGATATGGTGCTTGTGCGAGATATTCCTCTCTATTCGCTCTGCGAGCATCATCTTGCGCCCTTCTTTGGCGTTGCGCATATCGCATATATTCCTGGTCCGTCAGGTCGTATCTGTGGACTTTCAAAATTGGCGCGCGTCGTTGATGTATTTGGACGCCGCCCCCAGGTTCAAGAGCGTTTGACGTCGCAAGTTGCTGACAGCATTGTCAAGAATCTTGAACCTCTTGGCGTCATTGTTGTCATTGAGGCTGAGCACTTATGCATGTCAATGCGTGGTGTGCGCAAACCGGGCACTTTGACGGTCACTTCTGCGGTGCGGGGTTCGTTTGCGACGGATTCGCGCACGCGCGCAGAGGCAATGGCTCTTATTGGGCCACGCGGAAAATAAGCATAATATTCCCGCCGCTTTGCCTCCCTATGTAAATACGTTATGAATGAAGAGTGCACGTAAGGGGCATTGATATGAATAAGATGTGGCACTGCGGTTCCTTTGATGTTGACACATCAAAGACGCAGATTATGGGCATCGTGAATGTCACGCCAGACTCATTTTCTGATGGAGGAAACTTTGCTTCGACAAGCACTGCTGTCGAGCATGCCCACGAACTCATCGCGCAGGGCGCGACAATTATTGATATTGGTGGGGAGTCGACGCGCTCCGGTTCAGAAGCGCCGAGCATCCAAGAAGAGATCAATCGCGTTGTTCCCGTCATTTCAGCGCTTGCTGATTGCGGCGTGCCTCTTTCAGTCGATACGCGCCATGCCGCGGTTGCGCGGGCTGCTGTTGAGGCAGGCGCGCATATCATTAACGATATCGCTGGTTTTAGAGATCCCGATATGGTGAGAGTGGCCGCCGACTGCGATGCAGGTCTTGTGGTCATGCATATGCAGGGTACGCCTGAAACAATGCAAAATAATCCTCATTATGATGATGTCACGCGTCAAGTGCGCACGTATTTACGTTCACGTGGACAAGAATTGACCCGTTTCGGTATTGAGCCAAACCGTATCGTGGTTGACCCTGGTTTTGGGTTTGGGAAAACCTTTGAGCACAATCTTCAACTGTTGGCGGGAATGGGACGTATTGCCGAGTTGGGCTATCCCATACTCATTGGCGTATCACGAAAGTCTTTTGTGGGCACCTTGCTGGGCATAGATGTGCCGACTGAGCGCGACGAAGCTTCTGCCCAAATTGCGGCCGAACTCGCTCAGCGTGGTGCGCAGATTGTGCGTGTCCATAACGTTGAGCGCACAGTCGAAGAGCTGCGAAAAGTACCCAAGGCCCAACATGAGGCATACATTGCGCTCGGTTCAAATATTGAGAGCAAAATCAACAATCTTAAAACGGCTCTCGCGCATATTTCGCAGATTCCTGGTACCAAAGTTACGCTTTGCTCGCACGCTTACGAATCTGAACCTGCCTACAAAACCGATCAGGCGACATTTGCGAATGCGGTCGTCAAGGTAGAAACACAGCTCGGTCCGTTCGCCTTTTTTGCGGAAATCCAAGCCATTGAGCAGCTTATGGGTCGTGTGAAGTATGAAGAAAACGGCCCCCGCGTTATTGACCTTGACCTGCTCATATTTGACCGTGAGCATATTGATTTTCCCCATTTGCTGGTTCCACATCCTCGCATTAAAGAGCGAGATTTTGTGGTCACGCCCTTACTTGAAATGAATCCTGATTTTGTGCTTCCAAACGGCGATAAGCTCGAAAAGACGCACGTGCACTACGGCAAGGTGATTGGTGAGATGGGTCTTATTGCGTCTCCTAAACTATCGGGTGTATCAAAAAAACGTAAAACGGTCGTCACCGAAAAACAGGAGCACGTGGATGAGAAAAAACTGCGCGCCTTGCAGGAAAAATTGCATCTCACGGTTACGACCATCACCATTGGCATCATTGTTTCGCTACTATTTTTGTTTGTCGCAAGCGCTACGCTATGGTGGGTGACAACACCCCAGTATGCAATTGAGCGCGTCATCAATGCAGGTAGCACAAGCGCCGGTTGGTTTGAGAAACAGAGTTTACGCTGGAACTTATTGAGAAGCGCGACTGAGAATGATGGAAGTTCCGCTACGGTAGTGTACCGCGATGATGATTCGGGAACTTCAACACAGTATCAGCTTGTGCGAAAAAGTGATGGAGGCTGGACGGTCGACACCGCTGAACAAAACAAAGCGAAGTAGATTTTTCGAAACGCTACAATAAGACTAGATAACTTCGACGGAGGGCTCGGTAGACCGCAAGGCGGCTACTAGGGCGTACCAGACAGGAGCACTACTATGAGCAGTCAGGCAGTTATGCGCCGCAAGACGGTTAACGACCTTGCGCGCATGAAGCGAGAGCATGAACCTATTGTCATGTGTACCGCTTACGATTTTCATTCTGCGCGTCTCGTTGATGAGTCGGGCATCGATTCAATTTTGGTGGGGGATTCACTGGGCATGACCATGCTCGGCTATGATTCAACGGTTCCGGTGACTATCGATGATATGGTGTATTTCACGCGCATCGTGTCGCGCGCGTCTAAGCGTGCGTTTCTTGTGGCAGACATGCCTTTTATGAGCTATCACACATCAAAAGAGCAGGCCATGACTAATGCTGGTCGCCTTATCCAAGAGGCGGGAGCGCAAGCGGTAAAAATCGAGGGAGCCACTCCCCTTACATTAGACGTCACTGCCTCGTTGGTCGCAGCGGGAATCCCCGTGGTGGCGCACCTTGGCTTAACGCCTCAGTCAATTAATACTTTGGGGGGCTATTCAACGCAAGCGCGCGACGAAGCCGCAGCAGCGCAGCTTCTTACCGATGCGCATGCGGTTGAAGACGCGGGTGCATGCGCCGTGGTGCTCGAGTGTATTCCGGCAGAACTTGCCTTGCGCGTTACTAATGAGCTGCACATACCTACTATCGGTATTGGCGCGGGTATTAGTTGCGATGGGCAAGTGCAGGTATTTCATGATGTGCTGGGCTTTGGTACGTTTAAGCCGAAGCACGCCAAGCGGTTTGCGCATGCTGAGGAGGTATTCGGCGAAGCGCTCAGAACTTATGGCGCCGAGACAAAGAGCCGCACGTTTCCCACGGAAGAACAAACAACACATACTAAAACGCAATCGTAAAACTCGACGGTAAGTCAGTCGTTTATTGAGTACCCTTAGGGAAGGAAAGATTTTTATGCACGTGTTTCATACCAAAGCTGAGGTTTGTGATTATGTCGCTTCAGCCAAGGATGTAAAAAAGACCATCGGTTTTGTTCCCACGATGGGAGCACTTCACGAGGGACACCTCTCGTTAGTTCATCGGGCGCAACAAGCAAACGATCTTGTCATTGTCTCTCTCTTTGTCAATCCAACGCAATTTGGCGCGGGCGAAGATTATTCAACCTATCCGCGTACCGCTGAGGCCGATTGCGAACTACTCGAGCGCGAGGGCGTCGATGTCGTATTCATTCCAACAGCCGGTGAGATGTACGACTCAACCATTGAAGTCATGAATGCCCAAGATGGCAAGTTGAGCCGCACGCGTGTTGTACCTGGAGCCATTTCGCAGATTCTTGAGGGTGCTTTGCGTCCTATTCATTTTGCGGGCGTGTGTCTCGTGCTCACTAAGTTTTTCAACGTTGTGCGTCCTAATCGTGCTTATTTCGGTGAAAAAGACTATCAGCAACTGGTTATTATTCGACAAATGGTTGCCGATCTTGATATGCCCGTGGAGATTGTCGGTTGTCCTATCGAGCGCGATGAGCGTGGTCTTGCGCTCTCAAGTCGCAATCGTTATTTTGATGAAGCGGGACGCAAAAAGGCGGGCGTGCTGTACGAGTCAATTCTATTTGCCCAAAATTTGTGCGCGCAAGGCGTGACGCAGTGCGAAGAAATCGCCCACGATGTTGTCGGTTACCTTACAAAGCAGTGCGGCGAAGCCATTGAAATCGGGTATGTTGCTATCGTAGATAGTGAAACACTTGAAACATTAGAAACCGTGAGCGACAACGCGCGCATATTGATTTCGGTACAGCTTGATGGTGTGCATCTTATTGATAATGCCCAGTTGTGTCTCTAGATACTAGGAAGTTATGGGAGCAGACCTTTTACAGAGCGTTCAGCCTCTTTACCACTGGCTCGTGCAAATTATGCTGCCGTGGGGTCTTGTTGCCCTGTTTGTTCTCACGTTCCTTGAGAGTCTCTATCTCGTA
>CALLZE010000103.1 GCA_937858655.1 uncultured Coriobacteriales bacterium | reverse complement strand
GCGTCAGTATCTTTTGCCAAGGTGACTTTATCGAGTTGCACGTAGAGGAACCGCAAGAGGAAGGAGAAAAATATCGCATATCCCCCAAGCGCGAGTATGTTTTTTAGCAAGCCCCTCGTGGTTTTGACGAGCTGTATGGCACTGTCGTGGGCCGCGTATGAACTGCCGAAGACAGAAAAGAGCGCGAACACTAGGCCGAGCGCCCAGAAGGTAATCAGTTCTCGTCGCGAAAAGCTGTGCCTCTCCCGCACTCTTTTGATAAAGAGGTAACACACAACAAAGAGGACGGTTGAGTAGAGTGCGCTCACATTGAGCGAAAGGCGCAAATCAACAAGAAAGTGAACGAGCGGGGAGTGAATGGCGCCCGTAGAGGCAATTTTTGCGGTGGAGATATTCGTGAGTTTTACGACGAGCGCAAAGACGCTCATAAGCGCGAAAAAGACGTTCACCACATGAGGGGTAATCGAGTTGCGAATATCCACAAATCTCTGATTGTTGGCGGACAATATTACTCCCTTGTGACAGGTGCTATACAATAATGATAGCATTTCTTATTCTTTGAACTGATGCTGTTACGAGTTCTCCAAAAAGACGAGTGCGCCACTTGCGTTATGGAGGTTTTCAATGAATGCTTTCTTGCGCCGCGCGTTTCAAAAGATTATGTTCGTCGGTTCGTATGCGCTTCCATGGCGGGAGCCCAAAATCTTGCACTCAAATGCTGACCTTATCAATCTCTTAAAAGACAAAAATATTCACAGTGTGCTGCTGGTGACTGACCCTACCATTTCACAGTTGGGTTTGACGCAGAGCCTACAAGACGCTCTTGCTGAGGGTCGCATTGATGTGGGCGTCTATGACAAGACGGTGGCCAATCCCACCATCGATAACGTTGAAGAGGCGCTTGAGCTTTACAAACGTTTTGGTGCGCAAGCCGTCATCGGCTTTGGAGGCGGCTCCTCGATTGACTGCGCTAAGGGCGTGGCTGCGCGCGTTGCTCGCCCTAAGAAGTCGGTTTTGCAAATGAAGGGTCTTTTCAAGATTCTGCGCCGCACGCCACTGACGGTGGCGGTGCCAACCACATCGGGCACCGGCAGCGAGACGACGGTTGCCGCGGTCATTACCGATGCCAAGACGCACCATAAATATCCTATTAACGACATTTCGCTGGTACCGCACTATGCGCTGCTCGATCCGGCCCTGACGATTGGCCTGCCGCCTTTTGTCACCGCTACAACGGGTATGGACGCTCTGACGCATGCGGTTGAGGCCTACATCGGGCACAGTAACACGCGCAAAACGGCCGAAGCCGCGCGC
>CALLZE010000102.1 GCA_937858655.1 uncultured Coriobacteriales bacterium | reverse complement strand
TTAACCAACCGCGAAAGTCCCGTGGCATGGCTTGGGTCAACAATAACCGGCAGATGCGTGAGCTCTTTAAGCAAAGCCACGCCGCCAAGGTCAAGCGTGTTGCGCGTAGCTGTTTCAAAGGTGCGAATGCCGCGCTCGCACAAAATAACGTTTTCGTTTCCGCCGGCCATAATGTACTCAGCGCTCATGAGCAACTCTTGCAGCGTTGCCGCCAGACCGCGCTTCAGCAAAATGGGCTTATTGGTTTTGCCCAGCTCTTTGAGCATTTCGAAGTTTTGCATATTGCGCGCGCCCACTTGAATCACATCTACGTTGTGGAAGAGTTCAAGTTGCGAGAGGTCCATGATCTCGCTGACAATACCAAGCCCTGTCTCTTCTTTAGCGATTTCAAGCAAGCGAATACCCTCACCACGCAAGCCCTGAAATGCGTAGGGAGAAGTTCGAGGCTTAAAAGCGCCGCCACGCAAGAGGTTTGCTCCCGAAGCCTTGACCGCGCGGGCTACTTCAACAATCTGCTCCTCGGACTCTACCGAACACGGACCAGCGACAATGCAAAAATGGCCGCCACCGATCTTTTGCCCGTGAGCCTCAACCACCGTATCAAGCGGATGAAATTTGCGATTCGCGTTTTTGTAAGGTTCCTGAATGCGCTTAACATCTTCAACGATATCGAGCGCCAAGATAAGATTCATATCAATAACTGAGGTGTCTCCCACAAGGCCAAGAATGGTCTGCGAGGTACCGCGTGATTCATGGATTTGCAGATCCTGACTCTCGAGCCAGTTAATCAGGTTGTCCAGTTGTCGCTGGTCGGGATCTTTCTTCAAGATAACAATCATGATGTTCTCCTTACAGGGCGGGCGGCGGCTTTCGCGAACACAATAAAAACAATCAAAAAAGGCTTCATAGCGTTTGCTACGAAGCCTCAGAGTTTATATTGATACGTTTAACGTTTACTCTTACGCGGTAGCAAAACCTACTGTAGACTTACCATAAAAAGGAAAGCCAAAGTAATAAAAGTAAGTGTTAAACAATGAACGCACAGTGTCTCCAAATTTATTCGACTAAAGTGATTGTAACACAGCTTTTTTACACTCTGTGAATTTTGTATCCGTTCAACGCGCAAATACCCAAACTCTGAGGTCAAACCGCTACAATAAATAAGTTCTACCCTCAAACGATTGGATTCTTTCGTGTTATCAGAACGATTACTTACTCAGGCAACGCGTATCTTAAATAAAGACTATCTCAACGGCGACAACGTGACTGACCTCGCCCGCGTGCCCGAGCCTGACCCCAATAAACTCTACATGCTCTACGTGCATGTTCCCTTCTGCAAACAACTCTGCACGTACTGCTCGTTTAACCGCTTCTACTTTAAAGAAGAGCGCGCACGCGAGTATTTCACGTACCTCAAAAAGGAAATGCAGATGGTGGCCGACATGGGTTACCGCTTTGGAGCCATGTATGTCGGCGGAGGCACGCCTACGGTCATTCTTGAGGAGCTGACCGAAGTCATCGACATGGCCAAGAGGCTTTTCCCTGACATCAAAGACGTGTCTTCAGAGACTAACCCCACCGACCTCAATGACGAGCTTTACGCGGCACTTTCGGGGCGGGTTGACCGCCTCTCGGTTGGTGTTCAAAGCTTCGACAACCAACTTCTCAACCAAATGGGCCGCCTCGATACGACAGGCTCAGCTGAAGAGACACTCGCGGCCGTACAGTCGATGCAGGGCAAATTCTCGTCGTTTAACGTCGACATGATTTTTAACTTCCCCAGCCAAACGTTTGAAACGCTGCAACGCGATATCGACCTCGTCAAGCAGACGGGCTGCAACCAGACCACATTCTACCCTCTCATGGCCTCTCCACTCCGCCGCCAGCAGCTCAAAAAAGCTATCGGCGAAATTGATTACGGACGCGAATTTGAGATGTACAAAATGATTTGTGAGGGGCTCAGCGACAAGTTCGTCGCGTCATCTGCTTGGACGTTTAGCGCTGACAAAAACATGATTATCGACGAGTATATCGTTGACTACCCTGAATATGTGGGC
>CALLZE010000101.1 GCA_937858655.1 uncultured Coriobacteriales bacterium | reverse complement strand
TTGGTCTTTTGGACACTTGAGGTATTCGGGAAAAGTGCCGACTGTCTATAGCTTTATGGTAGAGTTAAAAGCTGGAATATGCCTCCTTAGCTTAGTGGATAAAGCGTCCGCCTCCGGAGCGGAAGACCGCAGGTTCGAATCCTGTAGGGGGCACCATTTCAAGCAATAGGGAGTTTTTGTAGAGAAGAAAATTCGTCTCTGCTCCTCACTTCCTTCTTGCTACAATTAAATGACAAGACATTCCAAAATACTTGGGAGGATACATGTACATTCCGTCGTATAAGCCTCATGGTCGCGAAAAAGCAGTGTTCAACACCGATAAAGGCACCATTGTTGTCGAACTTTTTGGCAACGAAGCACCACTTCACGTGGGTAATTTTGTAGAACTTGCGCAAAAGGGATTCTATAACGGCACAAAGATTCATCGGTACGAGCCAGGCTTTGTTGCGCAGGGTGGAGACCCCTTAACAAAAGATGCTTCTCCCGCTGATGTCATTTCAGGGAAAGGTCCATTTGGAACAGGTGGCCCCGGTCATAGCATCCAAGGTGAGTTTGACCCAGAAAAAAATCCTCATGTTCATCAAAAAGGTGCGCTTGGAATGGCGCGTTCGATGGACCCCAATTCAGCTGGTTCGCAGTTCTATTTTACGCTTGAACCTGCACACTTTCTCGATGGCAACTACACCGTATTCGGCCAAATTCTCGAAGGACTCAACGTGGCTGATGACTTACGTGTGGGCGATACCATTACTTCGATTGAAATCACTGATTAACTCTAGGGAGAAACACAGTGGACGCGGAAAAATTTAAAGCTGCGCAGGAAGAGTATAAAAAAGGCGATTATCGTTTAGCTGCGCGAGGATTCTTGGAGTCCACGGAGCCTGGCACGCCCATAAGCAATGGTGCTGCTTATCATATGGCGGGAAACTCTTTCATGCGTCTTAAGCGCTATGAAGACGCTATTACCGTTTATGAGCACGCGCTCAAAGATGATACTTACTTGCGCCGCGCATCAGTTGAGGGAAACCTCGCCAATGCCTATCTTAAGGCTGGTGAATATGATACGGCTATCTCGCACTACCAGGCCGCGCTTGAAGAAACCGACATTCGTAATCCCTATAAATGCTATCAGGGCATGGGGGCGGCTCTTATGGAGCAGGGGCTCTATGAACAGGCGGCGATTGCATATCGGCGCTCAGCTTTGGATGAATCAAATCCTGAGCCAGGCAAAAGTCTGGTAAATCTTGGTCTGTGTTTGATGTCGATGCGTCGACCTGCTGATGCAATCGAGGCGTATAAAGCTGCGCTGGGTACTGATAGTTATAAGAACACAGGTCGCGCGCTTTCAAATCTAGGAATTGCATACTTTGAGACGCAAGAATGGTCTCGCGCTATTCGCGCGTTTGAAGAAGCTGCTACCTTGCATGGCTACAAACTGTCTCCCTCGGCGTCAGCTCTGCTTGAGCAAGCACGTCGTGAATTTGAGGCGGCAGGTTCCATAGAGGCGGCGCAGGAAGAAGAAACTTCAGTCGAAACGGTCAATAGCATCGACCTTAATGATGCCTCGTTTGACGACGATTTCACTGAGGAGGTTGTCGCCGACGTGGTAACAACCGCGGAGCCTTCTGCGACAGTTGCCGATGATGACATTGCTATTTTGGCAGCTGATCTTGCGGGGCAGTCAACGGATGCTTTTATTCCCGTTGAACGCGACTTTGAAGAGACCCTTCAAGACGCACCTAGGGTGCAGCCATCAGGCCAAGTTGACGATGACGAGTTTTATCTTGATGGACAAAATCTTGAGGGGACGCACGCGTCACATGACGCGCAGCAGGCTGTTGATTTTGGAAATGAGCTTGATGTTGAAAACTTCTTTGGCCGCTCGGAAAAAGAAGCGGCAAAACTTGGCAAGCAAAAAGCAAAAGAAAATCGTTCACGTTTTGGCTTTATAAAGTGGGTCGTCGGAATTGTGCTTGCGTTGGCTATTGTTGGCGGAGCGGGTGCAGCGGTGTACTTTACGGGTTTTGGCATTCCTACGCCTAAAGAAGTTGTTTCAAATGCAATTACCGCCTATAACACAGGAAAAGCTTTTGAGAGTTACTGGGTTGACACCACTAATACGGTCCGAGAGATGGCGGCAGTTCCTGTGCCATCAAAGTTTACGGTCGATAGCGTGGATGTGAACGGATTTAATGCTGTAGTAAATGTGAAAGTAAAGCCAGAATCTGGTACTGCTCTTGCGTTTAGGTTTAATGTTGAGCGCAGTGGCATGGGCTGGAAGATTTCTTCTGTTGAGAATGAATACTAATTCACGTATAGTGAAAGAGCAAAAAAGCGTAAAACACGCAGATTGAGAGGAAACAACGTGCAAGAAAAAACCTACATCATGATTAAGCCTGATGCTGTAAAACGTGGTCAAATTGGTCGTATTATTTCTCGTTTTGAGGACACTGGTCTAACACTCGAGCGCATGGAGCTTGCAACGCTCACTCCAGGGCAGGCTGCAGCAAACTACGCTGAGCATGAGGGCAAGCCATTTTACAATGGACTCATCGAGTACATTACTTCTGGACCTGTTGTCAAAATGGTCTGGAGCGGAGAGGGCGCCGTATTGCTCTGCCGTAAGTTGATGGGTGCAACCAACCCTGCTGATGCTGCTCCAGGAACAATTCGTGGTGATTTTGGTCTCTGCGTTGATGCTAATGTCATTCACGGCTCTGATTCTGTTGCTTCAGCAGAACGTGAGGTCGGAATTTTCTTTGGTAAGTAGTACTTTTAATAGCAAGAACCTTTATACGCGCCGAGTGAACCTTTTTTAAAAAGGTCGCTCGGTCGTATTGTTTTATTGGAACAAAAGACAGGGGACGTAATGTTCTTTCGGATTTTGCAAAAAGAAAGCGTAAGCGATCTTATCAAGGGCCTCGCGCAAACGCGTGAGGTGATTGGACCTCGGGCTAAGGGCTCGGAGTTTGTGTTTGATGTTATCGAGAATCCCGACGATATTGTCTTGGATTACACGACGACATTGTTGCCTCCCAAAAAGTATTTCCTCAAGTCAAAAGAGGAAATGATGCGCTACAACTCAAAAACCGGTCAAGTAAGCGAGGACGAGGTTGCTGTTGAGCCACGTGTGCTCTTTGGTGTTCATCCTTGCGACATCAATTCACTTCTTCTCCTTGATAAGGTATTTTTGGGCGATTATGTTGATCCGTACTATAAGGCCCGTCGTGAAAACACGCTTATTGTCGGCGTAAGTTGCATGCCTACGCAGATGTGTATGTGTAATGCTTTTGGCACAGGCGAAGTGCATGACGGATTCGATCTCTTCTTAACTGATCTTGGTGACAGCTATTACGTCACCTGTCAGACGGCGGAGGGCGCAAATCTTATCGACAAGTATTGTGAAACTCGTGCTGTTGAGCCAGCTGATGTCGATGCCTTGCAGGCTCGAATCAAGAAGTTCAACGAGGCTTTTGTTCCAGCGCCCGACACTTCTGAGATTCCTCTACTCTTTGATGCTAAATATGATGACCCCATGTGGGAAGAGATTGGCGATCCCTGTCTAGCCTGTGGCGCCTGCTCAATGGTTTGTCCTACCTGCTACTGTTTCAATGTGCGCGATGTTCAAGACGCTGATGGCGTCAGTGGAACGCGTGTGCGCGAGTGGGATAGTTGCTGCTTCTCTGACTTCGCCGAAGTCGTAGGTGGTCATAACTTCCGTCCGAAGCGCTCAGACCGCGTTAAATACCGCTTCTACCACAAGCAATGGGGATATCTCTCGCGCTATGGTGAAGTGCTCTGCGTTGGCTGCGGCCGATGCAATACGGCCTGCAAAGTAAATATTAATCCTCGACGTGTTCTTGAGGCATTGACCAAAGGCGGTGAGGAGTAATGGCAGTGAATTCATCTGAAGTATTTCGTTCATTGGGCGTCAACCCTTATCGTCCGTGGCCTGCTCGTATTACGTCAATCACGAAGTTGACCGAGAAGGAAAAGCTCTTTGAAATCCGTCTCATCGATGAAGAGGTGCGCAATGCGTTTACCTTTGAGTCTGGTCAATTTGTTGAGCTTTCAATATTTGGTGTTGGAGAAGCTCCTATTTCAATTTCTTCAGCGCCTTCAAAACAGGGCTTTATTGAACTCTGTGTGCGCGAAACAGGAACGGTTACGGGCGCTCTCCACAAGAAGCAATGCGGCGATATCGTCGGCCTCCGTGGACCTTTTGGCCGCGGGTTTCCTTTTGACGATATGAAGGGTCACGACATCTTGTTGGTTGCTGGTGGTCTCGGAATTGCTCCCCTGAAATCTTTGATTAACCATATTCATGATGAGCGTCACGAGTTTGGCAAGGTTACCATTTTGCTTGGTGCTCGTACGCCAAATGAAATTTTGTTCCGTCGCCAGTTCGATATGTGGAAGCATCGCGAAGACTTTAACCTCTATATGACGGTTGATCACGCTGATGAAACATGGGACGGCGACGAGGGTCTCGTTACTCAGTTGTTCGATCGTATTGAGGTCAATCCTGATAATACCTATGGCGCAATTTGCGGACCGCCCATCATGTATAAGTTTGTGTTCCAAGAAATGCGCAAGAAGGATCTTGATGTTGAAAAGATTTTCGTATCGCTCGAGCGCAAAATGAAGTGCGGCATGGGTCTTTGCGGCCACTGTGGCGTCGGTCATCAGTATGCTTGCATCGATGGACCAGTCTTTAGTTACTGGGAAGCTATGAACCTTCAGGAGGCGATGTAAGATGGCGCACAAGAAGGTAGTATTTTTAAGCCTTGCGAGCGATTTCGGTTGCCAGGTTCAGGTCACAAATTTCCCCGAGCTTCTCGAGATGTTGGGGAGCATTGATTTGAGTTATTGGCAGCTCGCTACGAGCGCTCATATGCCTGAGGACTATGATGTCGCAGTTATTGAGGGTGCCGTTACAACGCAAGAGCATATTGAACTGCTTGAAAAGGTTCGCGGTATCGCAGAGTGCGTCATCGTTGTGGGCGCTTGTGCGTGCACCGGTGGTGTTGTTGGCCTTGCCCTCAATCATGATCTTGAAGAGGCGGCTAGGACAGTGTATGGCAAGGATGCTTCGAAGGTTGCTTGGGGCCACATCGCGCCTCGACCAGTTGACGCGGTTATTCCTACCGATTTTAAGGTAATGGGCTGCCCTATAAACCCTGAGGAGTTTTCGTATATTCTCCAGCGCGCCGTGCAGGGACTCACGGATCATCCGCATCGTGAGACCTTATGTTCAGAGTGCAAGATTAATGAAAATCTTTGCTTTTATAAACAGCAGAAGGTATGCCTTGGATTGGTAACCGCTGCGGGTTGTAATTCGAATTGCGTGAACCGTGGTCGTGCTTGCACAGGTTGCCGTGGTCTCGCTGAGGATGCCAACCTAGAAGCCGCGCGAGAGTTTGCGGCAAAGTTTAGCCTCGAAAATGAGCTTCTCGAAGCTATTGAGGTTTACAATACCGCGCGAAAGGAAGCATAAATGACGACCTTGAATGTAAAACATGTTGCGCGTATTGAGGGACATGGCGACATCACTATCGACGTAAAGGACGGAGAGGTTAAAGATATCCGTATGGATATCGTTGAGCCTGCTCGATTCTTCGAGGCAATGGTCAAGGGGAGGACGTACGAAGAAGCTCCCCTAATTACGAGCCGTATCTGTGGCATTTGTTCCGCGAATCACGCAATGACCAGTATCCTTGCGACTGAGGACGCTTTTGGCGTCGAGGTGGGGACAAAAACCAAGAAGATGCGTCAGTTACTGGTGTATGGATCATACCTGCAGAACCATGCGACTCATCTCTATGTACTCGCTTCGCCTGATTATCTGGGGCTCCCTTCAGTTTTTCCTCTTGCTGAGACTGCGCCAGATGTTGTGTCTCGCGCGCTTGGACTGAAGCGCCTTGGCAATGAGCTCTGCACGCTCGTAGGTGGTCGCCCCGTACATCCAACCATGGCTGTTGTTGGCGGATTTACTTCAGAGCCTTCGCGCGATGAGCTTCTGCGCTTTGCTGATCGACTTGAGGCTGCGGTTCGTGATGCTGCTGCTACCGTAGAGTTATTCGGTGATTTTGAGATACCTCGTTTTGAGACAGAGGGAGATTTAATCTCACTTATCGATCCTTCAACGTACGCGATTGTGGGCGGAGAAATTCATTCTCTCGATCACGGCTGGACAAAGCCCGTATCAGAGTACCGCTCCATTTTTGAAGAAAAAGTTGTGGGCCACTCCAATTCAAAGCATGTAGTTGTTGATGGTGGAACATTTATGGCGTCAGCTCTTTCGCGCGTAAATAACTCATGGGATCACTTGCTTCCCTCAGCGCGCGTTGTCGCGAGCAAGGTAGGCATGCGCCCAACCAACAAGAATCCTTTCTTGAATAATGTATGCCAAGCAATTGAACTTGTTGATGCGGCTGAGCGTTGCGCGATGTTGTGTCGCGAAATTGCTGATGACACCGAGAGCGTATTGCCGGTAGAGGTTAAGCCTTGTGAGGGCATTGGCCGAGGCGCGACAGAGGCTCCGCGCGGCACGTTGTATCACACGTTGGAGTATGACAAGAATGGCCGTGTTGTGGCTGGTGACGTCATTACTCCAACCGCTCAAAATCTCGCTAACCTTGAAGCTGACATGCGTCGCTTTGCTCCAACCGTTGTGGCAAAACCACGTGAGGAATTCATCATGGATGTCGAGCGACTTGTGCGTGCTTATGACCCCTGCCTTTCGTGCGCGGTGCATTAAGAGGACAGTAGTCTTTAAGACTATTTTTAACAAAGGTTAAAACATGAGAGATACCATAAGGCCCGAGGTGGTTTTATGGTATCTCCTTTATGTCAGACTTCAACGGCGAGCAAAAATGATGCTTCGGCTACATCCTCTTTGTACAAAACCGATGATGCATGTGTCTCGGCTCACTCGCGTGAAACGCTCTACGCCATTCTCTTTGGGCAGTCGTTTGGTCGGCGGGTGAACTCACGTCAAGAACTCGAAGCAGAGTTGGAAAAACTCTGCTCATCAGAAAAGGGAAGTGCGCCACTGAAGCTACGGGCTGCATATGAACTGGGTGTCCGGGTGAGTATGGCGTATTCGTGTGCCCCAGAACTTTCTTCTCCGCATTCTGTCGAAGATTTCTGTGCTCAGCGCATGCAAGGATATGATCAGGAGCACTTCGTTTTGCTCTGTTTAAACGCTAAGAATATGCTCCTTCAAGAGTCTGAATTGTCGGTTGGCACGCTTGATAAAACAATTGTTGGTGTGCGCGATGTCGTCAAAAGGGCTTTGCTCGCCTCGGCCCGTAGCGTCATTCTTGTTCACAATCATCCCAGCGGTGATCCGCATCCTTCAAATGCTGATGTCGTGCTCACCAAACGCATCGAGCAGGCGTGCGAACTTTTTGATATATGTGTGCTTGATCACGTTATTTTGGGCAGCGAGGGGAGAAGTTACTCGTTGAGAAGTTATGGAGATATGTAACGAAAGCGTAACCGTATGGATACCTGTGTGACAATCAATAGGAAGTGTCCCTGTGCTAAACTACAGACACTCATTCAATATGCATAGAAAGGTTTTACCGTGTCGCTAAGCGATATATTTCTTAAATCTATGGGCAGTGATATGGCCGTTGACCTTGGTACCGCAAACACCCTTGTGTCGGTACGCGGACAGGGCATCGTTCTTATTGAGCCGTCTGTTGTTGCTATAGAAAAAGATTCTGGGCGCGTTTTGGCTGTTGGCAAAGAAGCAAAACGCATGCTGGGACGTACACCTGGCTCTATTACGGCAATTCGCCCTCTCAAAGATGGTGTTATTGCGGACTTTAACGTGACGGAAGCTATGTTGCGCTACTTTATTAATAAGACGCGTGTTAAAAGTTTCTTCTGGCAGCCTAAGCCTCGTGTTGTTGTGTGCGTACCTTCGGGTGTTACTGAAGTAGAAAAACGCGCAGTATTTGAAGCAACTATGACGGCGGGTGCTCGTCAAGCTTTTCTTATTGAGGAACCGATGGCAGCCGCTATTGGTGCCAAGCTTCCTATCCAAGACCCAACGGGTTCTATGGTTGTTGATATCGGTGGCGGTACGACTGAAGTTGCAGTTGTTTCTTTGGGTGGCATCGTTGTAGCGCAATCAATCAGAATCGCTGGTGATGAGCTGGACGAAGCAATTATTAATTACGTAAAGCGTACCTATAATATTTTGATTGGTGAGCGCACAGCTGAAGAAATTAAGTTCGAAATCGGCTCTGCATGGCCACTTGTTGAAGAAGTAGATGTTGAAATTCGCGGTCGCGACCTTGCAACAGGTCTTCCTCGCACCATCACTATGGAGTCGGAAGAGATTCGCGAAGCGCTCGAAGAGCCTATTGTCGCTATTGTAAACGCTGTTAAAGAAACGCTTGAAGAGACTCCTCCTGAGCTTTCAAGTGACTTGATGGAGTTTGGTATCGTTCTCACAGGTGGAGGAGCGTTGCTGCGTGGTCTTGATGAGCGTCTACGCCATGAAACAGGCATGCCTGTGCATGTGTCGGAGAGCGCACTCACCAATGTAGTAGACGGTTCAGCCCAAGCGCTTGAAGAGATCGATGTTCTCAAGAAAGTTCTTCAGGGCTCACGATAGGAAAGTTGAGCAGGTGGGCAATTGAAAGTCGCCCTAAATACTGAAACAAATAAACGGAAAATCGGTTGGCTCATTTTACTGGTAGCTCTTTCGATTATCCTGATGACTGTTTGGTCCCGTGAATCTGATACGGGACCGATTCATCGTGTACGAGTTGCCACAGAAACGGTCGCTGCTCCGATATCCTCAGCGGGAAAATGGGTGTCGACTCCGTTTAGAGGATTCTTTTCTTGGATGTCTGATTTAGGCGTCTCGCGTGGTCAACTTTCCGAGTTACGTGATCAAAACAAAGAGTTACGTGCCCGTGTTGTTGCGCTCGAAGAGACTCGTCTTGATAACAAGCGACTTTCTGAGTTGATTAATAGCACAAACGCTCAAGGCTACAAGGGTGTCACCGCGACTGTTATTGGATTACCTCCAAGCGCCTGGAACCAAGTCATTATTACCGATAAAGGTAGCAAGGATGGCATCGAGATCAATATGCCAGCTCTTGGTCCTTATGGCTTAATTGGCCAAGTTATTGAAGTGGGACCAACGTACAGCCGTATTCGTTTGTTGACCGACCAGAAGAGCGGTGTAGCTTCTCTCATTCAGCGTGGTCGCAAAACGGGCATTACGAAGGGCTCAATCTCGGGTGACCTTATGCTTGACTTTATTAGTGCCGAATCTACGGTCACCGCCGGCGATGTTGTGCTTACTTCTGGATTGGGCGGCGTGTATCCCAAAGGTCTTTTGATTGGAGAAGTGCTCGAGGTTTCAAAAGAAACCAACGCGCTTTATAAATCCATTAAACTCACGCCCGCCAATGACATCAGCACGGTGGAAAATGTATTGATTCTGACCGACACGGCACCTTCGACCGACTCGCTTGGCTCAAGTCAAGATGCGGGGACAGACTAATGAATAAACCTTATACACTTATCGGCATTCTTATTATTGGCTTCATTTTGCAAGCGGGAGTTGCCCCTTATATTTCGATTATGGGCGCGGCGCCCAACTTCTTTTTGATTATTGTAACGGTGGCCGCTTTAACAAACGGATCGGATAAGGGCGCGCTTGTTGGTTTTGTTGCGGGGCTTATTCTTGACCTTATGGGCACAGGTCCAGTTGGCTCTTGGGCGCTTGTTTTATCGGTTACCGGTTACGTTACGGGCTTGCTTGACCAGCATCTTTTTGCGGAAGGCTGGTTGCTTCCTGTGACCGTTTTGAGTTTTGCAAGTTTAATTGGTGAATTTTTGTATTTGTGTGTTGTTGTCACGCTTGGTTCTGAGTTACCCTTTTTCTCTTCGATTTGGTCACTCGTGCTACCGACGACACTGTACACAATATTTATTGCGGTTCTCGCATTTCCTTTACTCTCGCGCCTTCTGCAAGAAGAGCAGAGCATCGCTTCTTTCAAGCGCGTAGCGTAAATGTGGAAAGGAACTCATGTACAACGAAAGACCTGACATACGAAATAGGGTTATTGCGCTCATTGTCATCTTTGTGGTGGTTCTTGGGGCACTAGGAATACGCCTGTGGAGTATGCAGGTAATTAATGGCAAATCGTATGCTAAGGAAGCAAAAGCAAATCGCTTACGTGAAGCAACGACGATTGCGCCACGTGGTCGCATTTTTGATCGCAATGGCAAGGAGCTTGTTTCTAATCGCTCAACTATGGCGGTTTTGGCCCCTGCGACTATTGTCAATGACAAAGAGCTTGTGAAGCGTCTGGCCGATGTCTTAAGCATGACGAGCGCTCAGGTTATCGAGAAGGCTTCGACACAAAAAGAATCGGCTCTTGAGCTGCACCAGATTGCCATTGACGTACCCATGAAGGCCGTCTCATATATTTCCGAACATAGTTCAGAGTTTGAGGGCGTTGAAGTGCAAGCGCGCGCGGTGCGTACGTATCCCAACGGCTCTGTGGCCGCTCACATTTTGGGCTACACGGGCGAAATTTCGGATACTGATTTAAATTCTGAAGACTTTAAGGGATACAACCCAACCGATATTGTGGGAAAAACAGGTGCTGAGCGTTCATTTGAGAGCGTTTTGCAGGGAGTGCGCGGTCGTCGCGTAATGGAAGTCAATGCTTCAGGGTCTCCGCAACGCGTTATTGAAGAAACTCCTCCTGAGCCCGGTCAAGATATTTACCTCACTATCGATTTGGGCGTTCAGAAGGTCGCTGAAAAGGCGGTACGTGACGCCATCAAAGACGCAAACAATAAGGGCTATAAGGCTAACGCGGGCTCCGCTGTTGCTATTGATGTCACGAATGGTGAAGTGCTCGCGATGGCAAGTTATCCTACTTATAATCCCGAAGATTTTATCAATGGCATCTCTCAGGAAACGTGGAAAAAATTTAGCTCAAAGAAGTCGAACTACCCTTTAACAAATCGCGCGATTTCATCTACCTATCCACCGGCATCGACCTTCAAGTCATTTACGGGGCTGACGGCGCTGAACTATGGTCTCGCTACGCCTAATACTACTTTCGTCTGCCGTGGGCTCTGGACAGGGCTTGGAAAGCAATGGGGTAAATGGTGTTGGAACCACGCGGGCCACGGTACGGAAAATCTGCGCGCGGCGATGATGGACTCCTGCGATGCTTATTTCTACGAGGTCGGCTATAAGGCCTATAAAAGCAAGAAGGAGTCGCTGCAAAAGATGGCGCGCTCTTTTGGCTATGGATCACAAACAGGTATAGATCTTCCGGGCGAAGTGTCAGGACGTGTACCTGATAAAAAGTGGAAAGCTGCATGGAACGAAGATTATCCTGAGTACAAAAAGTGGCTTCCTGGCGACTCGGTGAACATGGCCATTGGTCAGGGAGATATGCTTGCTACACCGCTTCAGATTGCTGCGTCTTATGCAGGAATTGCTGAAGATGGTACTGTTTACCAACCGCATGTTCTCAAGAGCGTACTTGATAGTGAAGGCAAAACAGTGCTGAAGGCAAAAAAGAAGGTTGCTTTTGAATCTGAAGCAAGTGCTTCTTCAATTCACATCATTCAAAACAATTTGCATGATGTTGTTGCCTTGGGTACCGCCTCAAGCGCGTTTAGAGGTTTTAGTATTCCCGTCTCAGGCAAAACCGGTACGGCTCAAAAAACAAATCAAGACGACTATGCTGTCTTTACCGCGTATGCGCCTTCTAATAATCCCAAGTATGCGGTAGCTGTGGTTATTGAACAGGGTGGTAGTGGCGGTGGTGTTGCTGGTCCAGCAGCCCGTCAAATTTTTGCGAAACTTTTTGGAAAGAAAGTAAATCACGTGACCGCAACGGATAACTCAAGGTAACTATGAAAAAGTTTCAACTAACAAAATATGTGAATCCATCATTTCTTGCCATCATAGGTCTGCTTTTGCTTTACGGAACCATTATGGTCAATTCAGCAACGAGCGGATCAGGACTCAAGCGCCAACTTTTTGGTATTGCTGTTGGTGCTGTTCTGCTCGGATTTTTCTGGTGGTTTGATTACCGCAAAATGAAGGATTGGATTGTTCCTCTCTTTATTTTGGATGCGCTTTTGATGCTTTCTCCACGCATTCCTGGCCTGGGGTATAACGCGAAAGGCGCGACTTCGTGGTTGGCTCTGGGTGGAAAAATTCGTCTTTTTCAACCTTCGGAACCCGCGAAGTTGGTAACGATTATTTTGCTCGCAAGCATCATGGTTGCGTATAAAGGAAAAATTGGCTCGCTGAAAGACTATCTGAAGATATTGGGCCTTTCATTTATTCCGGTTATTTTGATATTGACGCAACCTGACCTAGGTACGGGCCTCGTGTTTATTGCCATCGCGCTCGGTATGCTCATTATGGCGGGCGCAAAAGCGAGATGGATAATTGCGACCGTAGTAATTGGGCTCTCGCTTGGCATCGGTATGGTGTGGATTGACGGCATCGCTGACACAAAAGTGGGGCATGATGTGCTCCTTAAGGATTATCAGAAGAATCGTCTTCTTGTCTTTGTTGATCAAAATCTTGATCCAACAGGGGCAGGGTACAACTTAAAACAAAGTAAGATTGCGATTGGCTCAGGCCAAACAACGGGCAAAGGGCTCGGCGCAGGAACACAGGGAAACCTCAACTTTTTGCCTGAGCGTCATACGGACTTTATTTTCAGTGTGGTAGGTGAAGAGCTGGGATTTGCGGGGGCTATGGCGCTGCTTGCGCTCTATCTTGCGCTCTTGATGGTTTCTCTCAATATTGCGGTCAGCTCGGTTGACCTTTTTGGCACGTTGCTCGTAACGGGTGTTATGAGTATGTGGGTCTTTCAGATACTCGAAAACATTGGTATGACTATTGGCCTAATGCCAATTACGGGTATTCCGCTGCCCTTTATGAGTTACGGTTCATCGTTTATGGTTACAAATATGGCATGCGTTGGTGTTTTGCTTTCTGTTTGGTCTCATAGAGCGTTTCAGAGCACAGCAAAGGGGATGTAAGTATGTCAAAGGCACATAAACTTAAAAGCATGTTTCCAGTAAGTCCGTTTGAAATTTTCAAACAGGGCAGGAATTTCATGCATCAACGAGACCAATTTGTTGGACTCGATTTGCTTATTGACCCTTTTTCTGACGACGCTCTTATTGGCGACACACGGCTTTTGTTTGCGCCAGAGACCAATAATGGCAAAGTGAGGATTCATGTTCTCTCTGATTCTCAAATGCCCACGTTGTCGAAAAAAGCGACCTTCGCGGTTGTTATGTTGGGCAGCGAGGTTTTTGATAAGCGTGCTGTTGAGCACAAAAAACATATTCAAGCCGTGGTTGCGCAACTTGCGGCAAAAGAAGAGCCTTATGTCGTATTAACGCGAGGCGAGAACATTGCAGAAATCGCGCATGCTCTTAATACTCCCATAAAGGATGTTTTGTATGTGCCCGACTACGAGGAGCTCTCGGCAAAACTTGCCCTTTGGTGCGCGCAGTCATTGTCTGATGCTCGATTAGCACTTGCGGCAAATTTTGAATTTGTACGTCATGCAATCGCTCAAGAGTTTGTTAAGATTACCTCACTGCAAAACGGTGTGGTGGGTGGAGTTGTGTTCATCCCTGGCGCCGATATGCCCATTATGACGTTAAACCAAATCAAAATGGTTCTTCAGATTGCGACAGCATATGGCGAGCCTTTGGATATGAAACGCATTAAAGAAATTGCATCGGTTATCGCGGGTGCTTTTCTTTCGCGCACCATTGCTCGCGAACTTGTTTCTTTTGTTCCGGGTATCGGCTGGGCGATAAAGGCCGGCATTGGCTACGGTGCAACGTATGCCATGGGTTTTAGCGTCATTGAATATTACTCAATGGGCGCAGGCGATGTGACATTTTCGCAATTTCTCAAGGGTGCTAAAGAAGATATAATTGCCCGCGCAAAAGAGATTGCTGAGGAAAGACAAGAGAGTCCCGCTTCAGCAGCGCATAAAGCGCTTTCGTTTACGGAAGAAGTGGCATCAGAAACAAAGCGTCTCTATATTGAAAGTAAAGGAAAACGTGACTAATAATCAAAACTTTGCGCGCTCAAGTGTTTGGGAGCGCTTGGAGCCCTTGCTCCCTTCTGTCGAGCGACCATCACGCTATATTGGTGGAGAATATGGCACCTATACTCCGGCGGATTATGTTGCAGGTTTGTGCTACCCCGGCACGTACGAGGTAGGGCAAGCGAATCAAGCTATCCAAATCCTTTACTCAGCTGCTAATGGAGTCGATGGCATCAGCGCAGAGCGCGTGTATTTGCCCTGGATTGATATGGCTGACCTTTTGCGTAAAGAAGGCATAGACCTCTTTACTCTTGAGTCGTTTACTCCCTTAAAAGAGTTGGACCTTTTGGGGATTACGCTGCCGTATGAACTTTCGTTTACTTCAATTTTGGAAGTACTCGACTTAGCTAAATTCCCCCATCTGGCATCAGAACGTGGTGAGGATTTTCCTCTTGTCGTTGGTGGAGGACCAAGCGTCTACAATCCTGAGCCTATCGCAGACTTCTTCGATGCCTTTTTGATTGGAGAGGGCGAGGAGCAATTTGTTGAGTTTGCTCAGACACATAAAGCCCTTAAAGCTCAGGGTCTGACCAAACGTGAGATGCTTCAGGAATTGGTAAAAATTCAGGGAGTATATGTTCCCGCGTTTTACGACGTTTCGTACAAGGAGGATGGCACCATTGATGCCATTTCGCCTTGCTGTGGCGCTCCAGATGTTGTCTATAAACGTATCGTTAATGATTTAAACAAAGTTGCTCCTGTTACGTGTCCTGTCGTGCCCTATATGGATGTTGTGCACAATCGTCTTACGGTTGAGATTCTCCGCGGATGTACCCGTGGATGTCGTTTCTGTCAGGCGGGCATGACGTACCGGCCCGTCCGCGAGCGCACGTCTGATGAAATTGTTAAGACGGCACTCGATGGCCTAAGAAAAACAGGATATGACGAAGTCTCGTTGACTTCGCTTTCTTCCGCAGACCACAGCCAACTTGAAGATATTTTACGTCGTCTTACCCGCCAACTTGAGGGTAGTGGCATTAGCGTTTCGCTTCCTTCTTTGCGCGTAGACGCGTTTTCGATTGATATGGCTCGCTTGATTTCTGGGGGCGGTCGCAAGACGGGGCTCACCTTTGCGCCCGAGGCGGGAAGTCAGCGCTTACGCGACGTCATCAATAAAAACGTCACTGAAGAGCAGCTTCTGGCAACTGTCGAGGAAGCGTTCAAGGCGGGTTGGCATCGTGTCAAACTCTACTTTATGATTGGTCTTCCCACGGAGACCGATGAGGATATCGCTGCGATTGGTCAGTTGGTACGTAGGGTTTTGGACGTTGCGCGTGAAAATGTTGCTCCCCGTTTGCGCGGGAACTTGGCTATCGGCGTGAGCGTTTCAACGCTCGTTCCAAAGTCTCACACACCTTTTCAGTGGGAGGCCCAGAGTACGGATGAAGAAATAAAACGCAAGCAGCAGGTTTTGCGCGATTCGATGCCTCGTAAAGGCGTGAGCCTTTCGTGGCATGACAGTGACGTTTCCTTTTTGGAAGGAGTCATTGCTCGAGGAGATCGCCGCTTAAGCGCAATTCTTGAGCACGCCTGGCAAAATGGCTCGCGTTATGACGCGTGGAGTGAACAGTTCGTTCTTCAGCGTTGGCTGGATGCTTTTGAAGCATGCGATTTTGATCCCGCATGTGTCGCAAACCGAAAGCGACCCTATGACGAGAAACTTCCATGGTCACATATTTCCACGGGAGTGAGTGAATCGTATCTGAAAGCCGAAGCACGTAAAGCCTATGAGGAGGCCCTTACTCCCGATTGTTCGTTTGATTCGTGTACGGGTTGTGGGATGTGCCAGCAACTAGATTGTGACATTATTTTGGGTGGTGAAAAGCGCGCATGAGTGAGTTTCGATTACGAGTAGGTTTTTCAAAATTGGATCGTGCGGCCCTTCTGTCGCATCTTGAACTGCTCCATGCGATTGAGCGCATTGTAAGACGCGCTCAACTGCCGTATGCTATTACCCAAGGATTTCATCCCCATATGAAGCTGGCTTTTGGCCCAGCGCTTTCTGTGGGTGTTGCGAGTACGCTCGAGTATGCTGATGTGTATCTGACTGAGTTCGTCAATCCGGATGTCGCTCTCTCGCGCTTGCGTGATGCCTCACCTGAAGCACTTAAGGTCGAGCGTGTTGGCTACATTAATCCTAAAGAGGCGTCTTTAACCGCCTCGATTACTATCCTTTCTTACTGTGCACGCGTTCACGCACTGGATATAGATGCAAAAGAGATTGAGAAGTGTTTTAGTGAACTTCGAAAATCGGATACGTTAGAAGTCGTACAAAAAGATAAAGTCAAAGTTTTTAATCCTGCGCTGTGCATCCCGAACGATGCGCAAGTGACCAAAGAAGGAGATTCGACTCATATCTCTTTCAATTTAAGGATTTCTCCCTCAGGTTCTTTGCGACCCGAGATACTTCTAACTACGGTATTTGAACAAGCTCACGCTCATTATTCTCATCTCACCCTTACACGCACAGGTCTTTATAGCGAAAGCGAAGAAGGGCTTGTGCCACCACTTTAAGGCGGTAGGTGATCTCATTGACTGAGATGGCTCGCGAAATGGTCATTTCGCGTGATAATTATGAAACCCGCGTAGGTATTGTTGAAGATTCTGAACTTGTTGAAATGTATATTGAACGTTCGACGAAGTCGGTTGTCGGCAATATCTATTTGGGAAAAGTGACCGATGTGTTGCCTGGCATGCAGGCTGCTTTCGTCGATATTGGACTCGAAAAGAACGCGTTTCTCTACGTTGACGATGTGCGCGATCACACGGGAAAAGGGCTGAGCGGACGCTCGATCTCGAGCATGCTCTCTGTGGGCAAAAAAATTCTCGTGCAAGTCGCAAAAGACCCTATGGGCACAAAAGGCGCGCGCGTGACGATGGAAATCTCAATACCGGGGCGTTTTGTGGTATTGATGCCGTTTGCTCATCATGTCGGCGTGTCAAAGAAAATTGAAGATAAGCGAGCAGAAGAACTATCGAAGTTTACGCGCGAGCACCTTGAAGATGGCAGAGGCGCTATCGTGCGCACCGCTGCGATTGACGCGGGCGAAAAGGAGCTCCTCGCAGATATCAGTTTCCTCAATCGTGTGTGGCGTCGCGTCCTGCGCCAAGTTGCTGATGGCATTGTTCCTGAAGTCGTATATACCGAGATCGACCTTGCCATGCGCATGGTTCGAGATGTGTTCAATCGTGATTTTTCGAAGCTTGTTATCGATGATAAAGACACCTTTGAGAAGGTTGTGAGTTTTTTAAAGCGGAGTGCTCCAGAACTTGCCAAGAAGGTGGTATGGCACAAAGAGAAGACCATTTCGCTGTTTGACTCATACGACTTTTCCGTGCAATTAAAGAAGGCTCTCGCCCGAGAGGTCGATTTGCCCAGTGGGGGACAGATTGTTATCGATGTCACCGAGGCCCTAGTTGCAATTGATGTGAATACCGGGAGTTTTACCGGGAGAAAAACTCTCGAGGATACTATTTTGCGCACGAATCTTGAGGCTGCTTCAGAGGCATTAAAGCAAATCAGGTTGCGCGATCTCGGCGGCATTATTGTTATCGACTTCATTGATATGGAAGAAGATATTCATAAGCGCAAACTGGAAGAGCATATTGCTCAATTGCTCGAACGAGATCGATCAAAGACCCAACTCAGCCAGATTACTTCACTGGGGCTCGTGCAGATTGCGCGTAAGCGCACAACCGAGGGCCTTTACAAGGTGCTTACCGACGTGTGCCCACGCTGTAGTGGTCGTGGTCGCTCTCTTTCTTTTGAAACCTGCCAAATTGAGGTTGAACGAAAAATTCGAGAGATCATGGCAAGTTCACGCCATCAAGCGTTTTTGTTTGCCATCAATGATGAGACCTATACAAGCATTATGGACTCGGGCGTGAATTTTGCGTTGACTATCCGCGCTGAAACCGGCAAGCATATCCGTCTTGTTGGCGAAAGAAATCTTGAACCAACCGAGGTGAATGTGCTTATTGAGGGTACACACCCTAAAGATTCATTTGGAAAAAAGCGGTTAATGCGATAGAATTTAAGTCCCTTTTGAATTATTGCTAAATTACGCGTGCGTAAACGTGCTGGTTTTGTTGACTATGCTATTTTCGAATGGTAATATATCACCTTGCGCGTTTATACACATTATTGAAAGGTAAGTCCGATGTACGCAGTTGTAGCAACTGGTGGAAAACAGCTCAAGGTAGCCGAAGGCGACGTTGTAGCTGTAGAAAAACTTGACGCTGAGGTCGGTTCAACCGTTGACTTAGATGTAATCTTTTTGGCAGACGACGAGAACATTGTCGCTGATCCAGCTTCTCTCGAGAAGGCAAAGGTTGTTGTTGAGGTCGTTGAGCACTTCAAAGGCGACAAGGTAATGATTTTTAAGTTTAAAAAGCGTAAGGGATACAAGCGTACTCGCGGTCATCGTCAAAACTTGACTCGCGTGCTTGTTAAAGAAGTAAGGCAGGCATAAGTCATGGCACATAAAAAAGGTCTTGGTTCGACCCGTAACGGTCGTGATTCAGAAGCTAAACGTTTGGGCGTTAAGCGTTTTGCTGGTGAGTTTGTAACCACCGGCACCATTATCGTTCGTCAGCGTGGCACCAAGTTTCACCCAGGTGATTTGGTAGGACGCGGCGGAGACGATACGCTTTTTGCTCTCGCAGATGGTACCGTAGAGTTCACTCACGGCCTCAAGCGTAAAGTACATATTCGACCTACCGAGGCTTAAGGCCTACTGGCGTCGTATAGCACCATTTACAACAAAAGTGAGCCCTCCATCCTTTAGGCTGGAGGGCTTTTGTTTCAAAGAGTAGAAAAGGGTGACAGCCATGTTTCTCGATCAAGTTTCAATATTTGTAAAAGGCGGGGACGGTGGCGCGGGCTGCATGTCGTTTCGCCGAGAAGCTCATGTCCCTAAAGGCGGTCCTGATGGTGGAGATGGCGGACACGGTGGAGATGTCGTTCTCTGGGCAGATCCGGGCGCTTCTTCACTTATAAACTACCGATTCAAGCATCATTTCAAAGCCGAGCGTGGAACTCACGGCAAAGGTTCAGGTATGCACGGTTCTCGTGGCGAGGATCTGCGTCTTGCTGTACCTTTGGGCACGGTTGTGAAGGATGCTGACACAGGCGATATCTTGGGGGATTTGGTCGTCGCGGGTGATGAATTAATCATCGCCGAGGGCGGTCACGGCGGTCGTGGAAACCCTCATTTTGTGACTTCAACACGTCGCGCTCCCTCGTTCGCGGAATTGGGGGAGCCCGGTTTCGAGACTCATATCACTCTTGAACTCAAACTTCTCGCGGATGCCGCACTCGTTGGTATGCCGAGCGTAGGCAAGTCCTCGTTAATTGCTCGCCTGAGTGCCGCGCGTCCAAAAATCGCTGACTATCCTTTTACCACGCTTGTGCCCAACCTTGGTGTTGTCAAAAGTGGAGAAATGTCTTTTGTCTGCGCTGACGTTCCTGGACTTATTGAAGGAGCCGCAGAAGGCAAGGGGCTGGGCCACTCATTTTTGCGTCACATTGAGCGAAGTGCCTTAATCTTGCATGTTGTTGATCTATCAGGGGGCTGGGAAGATCGCGACCCTATCAATGATTTCGAGACAATAGAAAAAGAGTTGCGTGATTATGCGAGTGAACTTGCTACGCGTCCTCGCATTGTTCTCGGTAATAAAATTGACGCTCCAGGCGCTTTAGAGCGCTCTGAAGCCATCAAAGCACATGTTGAGGCACTGGGTTACCCCTATTTCGCCATATCGGCTGTCACGGGCGAGGGCGTTGAGGCGATGACTCGCTTCGTCGCAACGAAGGTTCATGATCTGCGCATTGAAGCTCAACGTGCGTTAGAAGAAGAAGCCTCAAACACGCCTCAGGTTGAGAGGCGCTATGCCTATCAAAAGAAGAACAAAGCCAAACTTTTTGACATTGATAATTTGGGTGGCGGCGTTTTCCAGGTATCGGGACGCAATATCGAGCGCATGGTTATTCAAACCGAATGGGATAACGAAGAAGCCGTCATTTATCTCCAGCGTCGCTTTAATAAACTCGGACTTGAAGAAGCCCTTGTTAAGGCTGGCGCGCGGGAAGGCGATGAGATTCGTATTCTCGGCCGCGCTTTTGACTTTGAACCTGGCTTTGTTCCTGAAGATGAAGATCAGGCTAAGGTCATAAAAGAACTCGATCAGCTCATTGACACTGATGCTGAAGTTGAATACTGGCGTGGAGAGCAGCAAAAATAATGGAATCGCAGAAGCTTGTCATTAAGGTTGGCACAAATACACTGACCGATGAGCAGGGTAAGATTGACCGCGCCTATTTGTCTGACTTAATTCATCAAATTGCTCTGTTGAAGGCGCGTGGCCATAAGGTGATTATCGTCACGAGTGGGGCTATTGCTGCTGGATTAGAAATGCTTGGCATGGATGAGCGCCCCACAGACATTCCTACGCTACAGGCGACGGCCGCCGCTGGTCAGGTGGCGCTTATTGAGGCCTACGCCAATGAGCTTGCGGTTCATCATCTCGTGGCAGCGCAGGTTTTGCTCACGCGTCACGATACGGGAGACCGACACACATATTTGCATGCGCGCGATACGCTTGAACGTCTGCTCTCACTGGGCGCGGTTCCCGTAATAAACGAAAATGATACCGTTGCAATTGAAGAAATCGCCTTCGGTGATAACGACACGTTGGCGGCATTGGTCGCGACGGTTGTTGACGCTTCTCGGGTAATTTTGCTGACAGATGTTGATGGACTTTATACAGCAAATCCCCGCAAAGATCCCAATGCGCAGCGCATTGTAAAACTATCACGAATCACCAAAGATATCATAGAGATGGCGAGTGAAGCAGGTAGCAAGTTTGGCTCGGGAGGTATGATAACCAAGTTACGCGCGGCACGTGTATTGCTCGCATCGGGAATTTCTATGGTGCTCTGTGATGGACGAGCCGAGAACGCGGTTATAGGTGCTGCTGAGGGCACGATAGAGGGCACTTATTTTGAACCCGATCAAGAAGGTGGCCTGAATCAACGAAAGCGCTGGATCGCCCTCGGCGGAGCAACACAAGGTTCGCTTATTGTGGATAATGGCGCGGTGCGCGCATTACAAAAGGGTGGATCTTCTCTGTTAAGCGCGGGAATCGTTGATGTTACCGGAGACTTTGGACCTCAGAGTCCCGTAGCGATTGTTGATGAAAATGGGATGGTTGTCGCGCGTGGCATTAGCGCCTATTCTTCGGCAGAAGTCGCGCGCGTCCTAGGTGCGCATAGTGACGAAGCGGAGGCACTTGTTCCGCAAAGAGGGGGAGCACCGGTCGTTCATTGTGACCACATGGCTGTTCTGTAAATATTCATTTCTTGCGTCATTTTATGCAACTTTACCTCGATGAAGTGGAAAACTCAGAAAGAGTACCGTACAATAATATTCATTTGCTGGGAGAGATGGTATGGCACAAACAACACACACAAGCGTTAAACAAGCCGCTTTGAGCGCGCGCGAGGCCGCGCGTGAACTTGCTTGCAAGAGTGCTGTTGAACGCAATGAGTTTTTGTGCGCTCTCGCTGATGAATTGGTCAATTCTGCTCACGAAATCTCTTCCGCCAATCAGCGCGATATTGACCAAGCAAGGAACGATAACGTCAAAAGCAACCTCATCGATCGTCTCTTGCTCGACAAGGCGCGCATTGCGGAGTGTGCTGATGCTTTGCGTGAACTTGCTCATCAGGTCGATCCTCTCGGAGAAGTTGTTGATGGCTCAACGCTGCCCTCGGGGATCAAGATGGTACAAGTTCGTGTTCCACTCGGTGTATGCGCAATGATTTATGAGGCTCGGCCCAACGTCACTATTGATGCCGCTGGCATTGGTATTAAGACGGGTAACGCCATGCTGCTTCGAGGTGGCTCGCTTGCGGT
>CALLZE010000100.1 GCA_937858655.1 uncultured Coriobacteriales bacterium | reverse complement strand
AGCAACGCCACCAGTACCATCTCCAGATGGGAAACCATTCGTTTGCGTCGAAAGTTTGTACATATCGTCGAAAGTTGCCTCGTTATTTACTGTAAGCGTTCCAATTACAGCACCACTTGAATTCTTAAACTGGCGCTTTTTTAGGCCCGCAGCCGAATCATATACCCAGCCTTGTGCTGCGTAAGTTTCAGTCGGGGCCGAATTTATATCCTTCTGGCCGTACCAGTCTTTACCCGCATAGTTCTTACCAGCATTGCCCGCAATCTCGCCTTTGCGCGCGTGACAGCCAAAGCACATGCCTCGATTGTTGTAATTGATTCTGTTTGTTTCGGCATCAGACGAGCCTACTGCCGGTGAAGAAATATTTGCGATAATACCAAAACGCGCAAGCAATCGGCGGCCTGGCACATAGTGAACCTTGAGGTCAAGAGAATTCTTGTTCTCAAGCGGATTAGCAATAGGACTGGCGTCATTGTGACATTTAGCACAGTTGGCATTGTAGGTTTTAGTTACAGACGATTCATTCCCACCAGCTGCCGTCGTGCGCGTTATCGTTACTGAATAGTTGTGGAAGCAATTATTAAAGAGCTCCGAGTCGAGCGTATTAAGCGAGTTGAGCGGCCCCCTCGTAGGCGCGCCTACTGAGGCACTACCGAGGTAGTCATTGTGACATGATAAGCACAAGCCGCCGAGTTTTGGTGAGCCTGGTGTATGGATGTAATCAGTGTTTGCCGTAGTTGTCGAGTTATAGTTTTTGCGCAATGTATTGCCCACATCGCGGCCAGGCGTTGCGCCTGTGCTGCTTGAGCCGACCTCGGCCGAATGCCAAGCGTGGCAACCTGCGCAATAAGGACCTACCTGAGAACTTGAGCTCGATGACGTACTGTATATCGCGTTTTTGCGTGTCTTTATGAGATACTCCTGCTCCGTTGGCAAACTCTGGTACGTGCCTAGGGCTGGTGCGCGCAATGGGATAATGGCCTGCGAAGCAGGGGTCAAAATAAGTTCAGGCAAGAATGTTTCACCCATCGATGCCGAGAATGCAGGAATCAAATGTGGGTTGTAGCCGCTCTCCCAACCAATTGGCTCCGCCGACCCTGACGCCGTAAATTCATACTGAAGCGCGGCGGGGAATTCCTGAGCGTTGTGGCACTGCAAGCACGACTTACCATCTGAGTCGCCCGTACCACTTGCCTGTTGAGGAGCATGCACTCCACCGTGACAGGCCGTACAGGGCATAGTGCCATCTTTTGTATGAGCTTCCACGCCACTGGGCAACTTCAACTTATTGGCTACGGGCGTTCCATTCACGTCATCGCTACCAGTGCGCGAAAGACCAATACACTCCGGGGTCGAAGCACTCACTAGATTGTACGATGAGCCATCGCTTCCTAGCACATAATCGTCACTTGTCGTGTGACAGGTTAAACATGTAGCACGATTGCCCGTGAGATTTGAACCGAGTGTATCGTTCAGGTTGTAGGCATTGCCCTTTTTTGACCCATGCGGATTGTGGCAGGTGTAGCACGGAAGTGCCGAACCCGCTGGAATCTCAGCGTTTTCTGACGTGATTCGGTGGCCCGCTGCAGAAGCAAGGAAAGCCGTGCGTGTTTCCTCCGATGAACCAGCTGGAAGCGAAACGAGGTCGGCAATGTTTGCAGCACCTCTCCACGGCGTGCCCTCGGTGGAGCCATTGTGGCACGAAAGACAGAACGACGCATAATCTCCCGAAGTTTTCTCCTCGTCAGACACAACTCCACCCGTTGCTTTCATGGCGCGCACTTCTCCGCGAGCAGTAATGAGCCCATCATATTGAGCCGTGCTGCCGTGAGCACTATGGCAGTAGCGACAATCACCTGCACCATAAGTATCTTGCGCCGCTATGCCCATATGACCGTTCTTGGCAGATGATTTATAGGTGGTAGCGCCCGGATAACTTCCACTTGTGGGATACGTTTTGTAGCCCGAGGAAATTGAAAGCGTGCTCTCACGAGATTCACTTGTTGGATAAGAAGCGCCGTCATGCGTTGCGGGGTACCACGTTTTAGCGTCATCGTGACAAGGAGTACATGTAGTCAGAGTATCCGTTGTGCCGATATTAATATCACTCGTAAGTAAACCAAACTTGTAGAAATATTTTGGAGTAAGAGCGCCCGTCCCTTCCGACGAATCTTGATGTGCCCCATGACACGTGAGGCACGCGAGAGTTCCATTGCTGTTCTGGCTGCTCTTAATGGTGTGTCCCGATGTTGCTGATAGAATTGTCTGCACAAACGGTTTTTCTACAGACGTGTTTGAAAGATGACAACCTTCGCAAATCGCGATTTTTGGATTCGGCTCTGTCGAGTCTTGCGAAGTAATGAGGAGCTTTTCACTCGAACCAGAAACATCATGAGTGCCATGACAACGCGCGCACGATTTATTGTTTAGATTTGCGTTATAGGTATCACCACGATGTGGAGTGAGACGTTGTGCGCCCTCCTCATCAGTACCGCCAATTGACGGCACCTTCTGAGGAGAACTCCATCTCAAGCTTGCTGTATTTAGCGACTCAACGTCATCACGCGT
>CALLZE010000099.1 GCA_937858655.1 uncultured Coriobacteriales bacterium | reverse complement strand
GCGCATTGGAACGGCGAACACGAGTGATCCAGTACCAGCGATGCTCTATTCTCGCGCGCAATTATCAAATAACTTTATTACTTCTCAGATAGGCGCACGTGTTTTTCTTGAGATTCAAACAAAATGTGCGGCGAGCGTGTCAGAGACATTCTATAAAGAAATCTTCAAGAGTTTTGCACAGTCTCGTGATTCATTAAGCGAGGCCGAAGACGGCGCGCGCGATTTGCATAACGGTCTTAAGACGGCTCGCGATGGAGCAGGAACGCTCGCAAACGGACTCAAATCGGCCCAAGAGGGAACAGACGAATTGAAGTCTGGCACACATACGCTCTCGTCAGGTTTGAAGAAATTGAATTCTGGGGGCAAGACGCTCGCTTCTTCGACGGGGGAGCTTGCCTCAAAGTCAAAGATGCTCAAAGGTGGCACATCTCAGCTGAGTGATGGCGCAAGCCAACTGAGCGGAAAATTGCCCGAACTTGTTGCGGGTGCGCAGCAGGTTGATGATGGTGTTGCGACCCTTGAGTCTAAGATGGGCGAAGCGGCAACAGGCGCGTCAGCATTGTCGACGGGTGCTGCAGTAAATAAACGGAGTGTTGACGGGCTTGCTAGTACAGTGGAACAGCTTCTGAATATTTGTGGTTCCCAACTGACTGTTGAGCAACTGGAAAGCATTAAGGCATCTACAAATAGCGCTAAAGTCGCAGCAGGCAAAGTCAACGATGGTGCTTCTCAACTGAGTTCACAACTTTCAGGAGCTGCTCCTTCTGTCGCTCAGCTTAAATCAGGCACGAGCCAACTTCTTGAAGGAGCTAAGGCGGCAAAGGCAGGTGCTAACGATTTAGCTTCGGGCGCCTCGAAGCTTGATAGCAGCACTGGTCTGTTAGTCTCGGGTACTCAGCAATTAAATTCAGGCGCACAAAAAATATCTTCAAATCTAGGTACTGCAAGTTCAGGTGCGCTCAAGCTCAATGCCGGTGTTGCTACGTTGGCAAATGGTACGGCCAAACTTAAAGCGGGTGCATTTGAGCTTCATGATGGCCTTAAGCCAGCGGTATCAGGTTCCCTTGATTTGGCAGATGGTCTGCACGATGGCATAAAAGATATTCCAAACTTCACGACATCTCAGCAGAATGCTAATGCCAAGATGATGTCTGAGCCAGTACATCTCGACTCGAAGGATATCGGAAGAACCAAAAACTACGGTAGCGGTTTTGCTCCCTACTTCTTGCCTTTGGCTTTGTGGGTTGGTGTGCTTATCGGTTATTTGTTCATGGATCCAATGCCGGGTACACGCAACAAAAAGAAAACGTTTGGCCTCTCAATTGCGCGTTCTCTTGCGGGCTACATACCAATGGCCGCCATTGGCTTGTTGCAAACAGCGATATTGCTCTTTGTTGTTGAGAAGGGCCTTCACGTAGATCCTGTGCGCAGTTCGTGGTTCTGGATTTTGCTTATTGCAGCCTCGCTCTGCTACACGGCAATTTTGCAGTGGCTCAACGCTTCATTTGGACCAATTGGCAAGCTGTTTGCTATTATCTTCTTAATGCTGCAACTTACTTCTGCATCGGGCACGTTCCCAATTCAGCTGCAGGATAAGTTCTTCCAGGTACTTCACCCGTTCATGCCGATGTCGTATATTGTGGCAGGACTTCGTGAGGCACTTGCGGGAGGAAACACGGCAATTATTGTGCACAACCTTGTGGTAATTTTAGCTATAGGTTTGATTGCGTTTGTTCTTACCGTTTTTGCTGCGGATACGAAATTATCTGATTTCGCAAAACGACTGAGCGAGAAGGTTGGCTTATAACATGTCAGGACGTTCTGATAAAACAAAACAGAAGATCTTTGAAACGATGGTTGAGCTTATGGGCCAACGCGGTTATCAGGGCGTTTCTGTCGATGAAGTTGCTGCCGCAGCTGGCGTAGCTAAAGGCACGCTTTATTATCATTACAAAGGTAAGGCAGAGATGATGGAGGCGCTTCTTGAGGATCGTCTCGAACCTGCGATTGCCAACCTCAAAGAGATTGAAAAAGAAGCACGTGAAGACGCTGGGTATGCGCTTCGAAAATTAATCGTGGCAGAGTTTGAATTTTTGTACACCCAGCGCTCATTTGCTCGGGTGTTATTAACTGAACTATGGCGCGAAGATCGGGGCTGGCAAGATTCGGTGAGAAATTTGCGCCAACAGATTGTCGACATCTATACGCGTGTTTTGAATGCGGGAATAGCCCAGGGACATTTCCGCGACGACATGCCCATAGGATATGGCGCTTCGGCTATTTTCGGCTTGGCGGCCACGTCTGTTCTCGATCACTTAATGTTTGACCCTACAGCGAGCGTTGATGAGGTGAGAGAGAATCTTCTCTTTGTGGTGCTCGGAGTAGTAAAAAAACAAAGCTAGCTCACACAATAAAAAGCCCTCGCAAAGAGGGCTTTTCTTTATGTTGGTTCAATGCAATTGCCTAATCTGAGGACCAGCGTGGGCAAGTAACGTATAATTGAACTACTGTACGCAAGTTTTATGGTGGATTTTTCACAATTCCTGGAGGAAATTGAGTGATATATGGAGTAGTGCTTGCTGGCGGAACTGGCAAGCGTATGAAGAATGGCCCGATGCCTAAACAGTTTATTGAACTGGGCGGTGTGCCGACAATAATTTTGACGATAAAGCGCATGCTTTTGGTGGAACGTTTTGATGTGTTGATTATTGCGATTCACCAGAGTTGGGTTGAGTATATGAACGACCTTATCGCGCAGTATATTGATGACCCGCGCATTCGCGTCATCCCTGGTGGAGTAGAGCGTCTCGACTCTATTGCAAACGCAGTAAACGAAGCGGCGTTGCAAGGTGTAGAAAAAGACGACGTGATTGTTTTACATGACGCGGTGCGTCCTTTTGTGCCCATTAAGGTACTTGAGGATAGCATAGATGGTGCGCTTGCTCATGACGCGGTTGTTGCGGCGGTGCCTGCTGTTGATACGATGCTGTGGATTGAGGAAGGAACCATCGTTTCTGACATGCCTGACCGC
>CALLZE010000098.1 GCA_937858655.1 uncultured Coriobacteriales bacterium | reverse complement strand
GCAAACATTATACAGGACCCCTTTTGGGGCCCTGCAAGGTGCATACAATTTTGTCTTGGATTACACGAGATGACCAAGAAAGTCTTTTGTTCGATCGTTCTGAGGGTGATCAAAAACCTCTTCAGGCGTACCCTCTTCAACAATGTAGCCATCGTCCATAAAAATGACGCGATCCGCAACATCACGCGCAAAGCCCATCTCGTGCGTAACGACTATCATTGTCATTCCACCCTCAGCAAGCGAGCGCATAACGTCAAGAACGTCACGAACAAGTTCAGGGTCAAGCGCTGAAGTAGCTTCATCAAAAAGCATAACATGAGGGTCCATTGCGAGCGCGCGAGCTATTGCCACGCGTTGTTGTTGGCCACCCGATAGTTGGCTTGGCAAATAATCTGCACGATCCCCTAGTCCTACGCGCGAAAGCTGTTCGAGCGCGACTTTCTCGCACTCACTCTTGCTGAGTTTGCGGACCTTACGCAAAGCCAATTCAACATTCTTTTGCGCGGTGAGGTGCGGGAACAAGTTAAACTGCTGAAAGACCATACCAATGTGCTCACGAAGCTCATTGACGTTAGTGCTTTTAGCATTAATCATGGTTTCCTCAAACCAGATCTCACCTGCGGTTGGCTTTTCGAGCAGATTAATGCAGCGGAGCATCGTTGATTTTCCTGAGCCTGACGGACCAAGAATGGTAACGACCTCTCCTCGTTGAACCTCAAGGTTTACATCCTTGAGCACCTCAAGATCACCAAAAGACTTCTTGAGATTTTTTATGCGTACAATAGCTTCTGCCATTTCACTACCCCTGATCGCCAATTACGAGCTCTTCGTGAGGAACCACGTGTTCCGAGTCTACACCATTTGCATTTATGCGCGGTGGGCGCTTCCCTGTTCCCGAAGCTCCACCATCCTGCACGGCAAGACGGTTTTCGAGACTGCTCACAAAACGACCAAGCGGAATTGTGAGAACCAAATACATACATGCAGCAGCGATATAGGCTGACTGGTTAAAGCTCGTTGCCGCCGCCTCTTTTGCGCGCAGCGTCATCTCGGCAACACTTACCGCCGCCAACAATGCCGTATCCTTGAAGAGAAGAATAAATTCAGACATCATTGTCGGCAAAATGCGGCGTACTGTCTGGGGCAAAATGACAAAAGCCATCGTTTGCGTTTTTGTCATACCAAGCGAACGTGCCGCCTCACTTTGCCCTTTAGGAATCGACTGAATACCCGCACGGAAAATTTCACACATATACGCAGCGGAATTGAGCGAAAGCACCATAATGCCACGCCACACAATGCTTGCGTCTACTCCCAGGAACAAATATTGTTTGAGCGCAAACGCATCAACAATCGTTTTGTAAATGGGCGTAAGCGGCAATCCAAAAAAGACCAACAGTATCTGCAGGAATAGTGGAGTGCCACGAACAACGTCGACATAGAGGGTAGCAGGCCAACGCAACCAGCGGCTCTTTGACATTTTCATAAACGACAAAGTGAGTCCGCCTGGAATTGCTAATAAGAATGAGACAAGTCCGAACATAATCGATACAGGAAATGCCTTCAATATTGCAGGCATCGCTGCCTTCATCGCAGGAAGCGAGAAGAAAAGATGTGTTATCGGATTTGTATCCCACCATTGGACAAGTGCATTCATAATTTCGCCTAACTAACTTTTTTCACGCTTAAGGGATAGTCTCTGGCTCTACGCCAAACCATGTCTTGTAGTACTTTGCATAGGTGCCGTTTTCTTTAATCTTTTTCAAACCATCATTGATGGCCTTAACTTCTGCGTCGCTACCCTTAGGGAATGCGATACCGTATTGCTCGCCCGTGCTAATCTGCTGAACAATCTTTGCCTTACGGGTCGTATCTTTTGCATAATCACTTGTTACCTGGAAGTCAGCAACAATAGCGTCAACATCGCCCGCTGAAAGTGCACCAAAACATCCTGGAATCTGATCGTATGATTTAATTTCAATACCCTTAGGCTTGAGATTCTTGTTAGCCCAGATCTCACCAGTCGTACCAAGCTGTACGGCAACTTTCATACCTTTAGTAATGTTATCAGTTGACGCGATGGTTGAATCTGATGGCACAGCAAGAGACTGATTGGCGTTGAAGTAAGGATCGCTAAAGAGCATATTTTCTTGACGCTCAGGAGTAATCGTAATTGAAGATACGGCGCAATCAAAATCTCCGCCTGTTGCACCCATGGCCGCGATGAGAGCGTCAAAACCTGATGTCTTAAACTGAACCTGCGCACCTGCCTCTTTGGCAGCAGCGGTCATAATATCAACATCAAACCCTTCAAATGAGCCGTCATCCTTAACCATCTCCATAGGAGGATAAGGCGCATCCGTTGCCACAACGAGCGTTTTTCCTGCAAGAGGGCCAGTTGCCGTTGTGGTTGTTGTATCAGCTTGCGTAGTCGCCTTCGTGCACCCGACAACCCCGAACGCAGTCAGCGCGATGACTAATGCAAGTATTACCTTCCCTGAATTTTTCATAATGAACTCCCTGCTTGACCTTGCGAATATTACCACATATGAATAATTATAATGAAAATATCAATAAAATCAAATATTGATGAATATATCTTATAATTTATGCAATATTTTTATTAATTTATTCATTGGTCTAGCATTTATGCCCGTTCACCCATAAAAAAAGGCGTGCCAGGCATACACCCGACACGCCTTACCCCCACAAGTTTACTGCGCTGTTGGCAGATAGGTTGGCTCTACGCCAAACCATTTCTTATAGATCTCTGCATACGTACCATCAGCAACCACTTCACCGAGAGCTTTATTTATTGAGGCACGCATCGCCTCGCCTTTTTCGTTCTTAGCAAAACCCATTCCGAAAAACTCATCAACCGAAATATCTTGAACTACTTTGGCATTGCGCGCATCGTCTTTTACAACATCCGCCGCCATCGCGATATCTTGAATCACCATGTCAGCGTCTCCCGCAGTAAGCGCGTTAAAGCAATCAAGCGTATTTTCAAACGTCTTCAGCTCGATACCCTTGCCCGCCAACTCTTTCTTAGCCCATTCATTGGCGGATGAGCCTGTCTGGACAGAAACGATATCGCCCTTTTTAAGTTGCTCGTAAGAGGTGAGCTTTGAGTCATTTGACACAACAACGCCAAAGTCATTGCGATAATAAGGAGTCGAGAAATTTACTTGTTTTGAGCGCTCATCATTGATAGTCCAAGCGGAAGTAACCATATCAAAGTCGGTACCTGCGTTGAGGCCTGCTACGAGTGAATCGAAGTTGTACGTTTTGAAATCAAACTTGAGTCCCAGCTTTTTCCCAAGAGCGTTCATGAGATCTACATCAAAGCCCTCAAACCCTGAGCCGTCCTTCTTAGCCGATTCAAAAGGAGGGTAATTTGTGTCAGCACCTATCACAACCGTTGCGCCACCGGGCGTAATCAGTTGGCTAGCCCAAGAGGGTGCCGTTGAAGTTTCTTTCGCCTTTAC
>CALLZE010000097.1 GCA_937858655.1 uncultured Coriobacteriales bacterium | reverse complement strand
GATAGCCTGAGCACCGCCAACTTTATAAATTTCCGTTACCCCCGCAAGAGAGGCAGCAACCAGCGTAATTGGAGCAATATGACCCTCTTTTGAGGGAGGAGCAACCATGACGATATCTTCAACACCCGCAACTTGTGCAGGGATTGCATTCATGAGCACCGAAGACGGATACTGAGCTCGCCCGCCTGGAACATAAATGCCGACGCGTGCGAGAGGAGTTATCTTTGAGCCGAGCATGATGCCGTCACCGGGAGTGGTAAACCAACTCTGACGTACCTGTTTTGAATGAAAGTCGGTAATCTGCTCAGCGGCAAACTGCAGAGCAGCGATGAGTTCGTCATCAACCTGCGCAAAAGCGGCGGCAATCTCTTCCTCGCTCACGCGCAAAGCGCCAAGCGTTGCTTCACTCACGTGATCGAATTTTTCGCTGTACTCATAGAGCGCCTCATCTCCTCGCACACGGACGTCATCAACAATGCTCGCTGCAGTCGCTACGACGTAGGCATCGACACCACCACTCCGGTTCAGCAGCGCTTTAGTGAGACGCATTCCTGGTTCTAGATTGATTGTTCTTAGTTGCACGATGACCCTTCTTTCGTGAGATTGTAGAGGCGCTTTGCCAATTGTGAAATGCGCGGATTGCTCCGCGCCGAAGCTGCGTTCGCCACAAAACGAGCGCTAATGTTCATAACATCATTAAGGGGTTCAAGGTTGTTTTCTCGCAACGTAGTACCTGTTGAAGTAATATCAACAATCACATCAGCGATACCAATCAGGGGGGCAAGTTCGATATTGCCGTTTAATTTTACAATTTCTGCTTGAATTCCCTGCTCATCAAAGAACTGCGAGGTGATATGCGGATACTTCGTGGCAACGCGCACGAGACCTTGCTCAATAGCGCGCTGTGCCAACGTCATCGTCTCACTTTTTGGCTGTGCAACCACAAAACTGCACGAACCATATCGCAAGTCAACAAGCTCGAGCAGCGGATAGTTGGCCTCAAGCAAAATGTCTTTGCCACCAATGCCACAATCAACCGCACCATTTGCCACATAAATGGCAACGTCAGTCGGCTTCGCAATAATCACATCGAGTTCATCAGTTTCAATGCGCAGTTGCCGCTTCGCATTGCGCAAAAGAGCGATGTCGAAACCAGCCTCTTCGAGAAGTTGCAATGAATCCTCAAAAAGAGAGCCCTTGGGAATAGCGATTTTTATGCGCTCGTTATCACGCACCCGAATATCATCAGCCTGCGCGCGCAGAGCGCCCACAAGGCGACCAACGTTGAAGGCGAAACCTGCTCCAGGCATAGGCCTGCCCAGAAGTTCAGCCATGCGATCGTATCGGCCGCCTCCCCCCAGGCTAAGGGCACCAAATACTGAGTAGATTTCAAAGACGAGCCCTGTGTAGTAATTAAGGTCGGGCATCAACGACATATCGACGGTGATGCGCTTGTCAAATCCTGCCGCGCGACAGGCCTCATAGAGGGCGCACAAATCATCAAGAATGATTAATGCGCGCTGAGCTTGCGCCGCCTCAATAAGTTGGCGCGCTTCTTCGAGCACTTCTTTGCCACCGCGCAAAAAGGGTAGCGTTGTTATGCAACTTTTGAGCGCCTCGCTCATTGAAATTTCATCGCATAAATTGCGAACCGCCACAAAGTCACCGCGGTGAGCAGCGGCAATAACGCTCTGCTGCCACACCTTGGAATCGCCTTCATCGCTGTTTCTCTCAACAGCGGCAATACATTCCAAGAAAAGTGCCACGTTATTAACATTGAGAGTAAATTCACGTAAGTTGGCAGCATCGAGACCGCCAACAGCAAGTTTGATAATTTCAAAATCGGAAGCAAGACCCTGCGCGTCGAGCAGTTCAATGCCGAGCTGTTTGAGTTCGCGCGGCTGCCCCCGAAGCGCTTCTTGCTCACGGAATACGTCGGTACAGTACCGCAAACGGTAGGGCCCCTCAATCTGATCGAACCTCGTCGCGACAACACGCGCGATAGGAAGCGTCACATCTGAGCGAAGCGCAAGAAGCTCTCCGTCAACATCAACAAAGCGAAACGCGTCGTCGATAAGCGGAGACGTTTCATCAGAAAACCCCGCAGACAAGACTTCCATACGTTCTGCAACCGGAGTCTCAATCAAACGGTAGCCCGATGCGGCAAAATAATCGCCCACATCCCTGCATACGCTTTCTCTCAACTCGGCTTCCTCAAGCATAATGTCTTGAAAACCGCGGGGTGTTCTCAGTTTCATAGCAACCTCTCTCACGTAGTGTTGCTAATACTTTATCACAGTAGAGTACTAAAGTATAGGTATTCCTTCTTACTTCACTTCACAGCATCCTGCCCCGAACAATATGGCAATCTCCGCAAAGATTCCTTCAGCCTTAGCATTAACTTTTTCATCCATCGCCACAACGACGGTGCGATCTTGCTTCTTGTCATAAACACGCATCTCTACGCTATCGCGTCCCGGATACGCTATGAGTGCTCGCTTGAAACTCGCAAAAAAATCATCGCTACTGATGGTCTCAGTATCTGTTGAAATTGAGACCGTTTTAGGCAGCTCAGCAAACGCGTCGCCGTCAAACGCCTTAACGTCTTGAGCAATAATTTTTTGTCCGCGATCGTCCCGCTCGAGCTTACCCTTTACCATAACGACGCGATCTTCCTGAATAATTGAACGGCAGGTATCAAGCGTTTTTGGGAAAATGACCACTTCGATACTGCCGCCCAAATCCTCAAGTAAGCATGTCGCAAACATCGCGCCTTTTTTGGTAGGACGGATGCTCACGCTCGAGAGAAGTCCCGCGAAACGACCAAACGTCCCGGTGCTAATCTCGTCGGTATTGTCCAGTGCATAGTCGGACTCAGCTTTCAGCACATGCGCAATATCGCTCAAGGGATGGTCAGATACATACGCGCCGAGCATTTCTTTTTCAAAGGCAAGGAGAATCTTTTTATCCCAATCAAACTGCTCAGGATCAGGGATTTCATCATCAAAACCAGTATCCTCAGGAGCAAACATATCGAACAGTGATGTCTGTCCTGCCTCGCGGTCTTTTTGGCGCTTAGCTGCTGCCTCAAGAATACCGCCCTCGCTCATCAGCTCAAAAAGCTGCCTACGTGGATACCCGGTACTATCAAACGCGCCCGCCTTGATAAGCGCTTCAATCGCCTTGCGATTCACCAGATGCGAATCAATACGCTCGAGAAAATCGTGCAGCGATTTAAACGTGCCGCCGCTCTCGCGAGCCGCGATAATGGCTTCAACGGCCCCCTCGCCCACGCCACTAATCCCGGCGAGCCCGAAACGAATACCAACATCCGGAATCGGTGTAAACGAAGAAAGCGAAGTATTAATATCTGGTGGCAAAACTTCAATGCCCTCAGATTTACATTTGTTAATGTACGAAACAATCTTATCTTTTGAGCCAATATGACTCGTCAACACTGCCGCCATAACTTCAAGGGGCCAGTGGGCTTTCAGATAGGCAGTGCGCATAGTAATCACACCATACGCCGCCGAATGAGACTTGTTAAATGCATACGCAGAAAAGGGGAGAATATCTTCCCACATCTTTTTTGCCATCTTTGGGTCAAACCCATGGTCCTTTGCCCCGTTTACCCACGCCTCTTCAAAAGTTTCGAGCAAGTCGAGCTTTTTCTTAGCCATTGCTTTACGCAATTTATCAGCTTTCGCCGCGCTAAATCCGCACATCATCATAGAAACACGCATAACCTGTTCCTGATAGACAATCGTGCCGTAGGTTTCTTCGAGGATAGGCTTGAGACGATCATCATAATAAGTGATCTGTTTGCGCCCATTTTTTCGATCAACAAAGTCGTCAACCATGCCTGAGCCAAGAGGCCCTGGACGATACAGTGCAAGCACCGCGATGATGTCTGTAAAGTGCTCGGGCTTCAAGCGCTTCAACAAAGCCTGCATACCGCCCGATTCAACCTGAAAAACGCCCGCTGTCTCGCCGCTTGCGAGGAGGCTTATGGCGCCCTCATCGTCAAGAGGAATATTTTCTTCAACAATATCAACATCATAATTACGCTTAATACTGCGAATGGCTTCTTGAATAACCGACAAGTTGCGCAGGCCCAAAAAGTCCATTTTGAGCAAGCCCATTTCAGCTACGAGTGGTCCATCATACTGCGTAACAACAGCGCCGCCCTTGGTGTCGTATTTGACAGGCACGTAGTTACTCAACTCATCACGACAGATAACAACCGCGGCCGCGTGAACACCTTCGCCACGCGTCAGGCCCTCAATATTCATGGCCGTATCGACAATACGTTTTGTGTCTTGGTTAGTGTCGTACTCTGCCTTGAGCTCCTTGTTATCTTGCAGCGCTTTTTTAATCGTTACGCCAAGTTCATTGCCAACCAACTTTGCGATACGGTCAGGCACGTTGTAAGGGTAGCCGAGCACACGGCCAACGTCTCGAATCGCGCCTTTTGCCTGCATCGAAGTAAAGGTAATAATTTGGCATACTTTCTCTTCGCCGTATTTCTGGCGTACGTACTCGATAACTTCCTGACGACGCTTATCGTCAAAGTCCATATCGATATCGGGCATCTCAGTACGCTCTGGATTGAGAAAGCGCTCAAAAAGAAGGTCGTACTTAATAGGGTCAAGCTCCGTAATGCCGAGCGAATATGCAACAATTGAACCCGCTGCCGAACCTCGACCCGGGCCAACGCCAATCCCTTGGTCTTTTGCCCACTGCGTAAAGTCAGAAACGATGAGAAAGTACGCAGGAAATCCCTTCGTGAGAATAACTTCCATCTCGTGTTCAAAGCGCTCCATAACTTCTGGCGGAATCGGGTCGCCGTAGCGCTCTTTGAGACCCTCCATGCACAACGCGCGCAGATGAGTGCCCTCTGTTTCGCCCTTCGGTACATCAAAAACCGGCAAAATCATTTTGCCGAGCTCAATCTCAACATCACATTGCTCCGCAATAGCAAGAGTATTCGAAAGGGCCTCGGGAAAATTCCCCAAAGCGGCCGCCATCTCATCAGGCGACTTCATGTAGAACTGGTCGCAAGAAAAACGGAAGCGATTTTGGTCCTCAACTTGGGCATTAGTGCCGATACACAGCAAAATATCCTGTGTCGAAGCCGCTTGTTGCGTAAGGTAATGAATATCGTTAGTGCCCACCAGACCCAGACCCATTTCTTGGCCCAAACTTGCAATGGCACTGTTGAGTTGCGACTGTTTCACGCCGCTGTCAGTCGAGATGCCTTGGTCTTGAACCTCAAGGTAGAAGCAACCAGGGTCAAACGTACGCGCGTAATACTCCGCCCAGCGACGGGCTTCGTCAGCTGCTCCCATCTCAATAGCGCGCGGAATGATACCCGCAATGCAGGCTGACGTTGCGATAAGGCCTTTTGAGTAGCGCTCGAGCAGCTCAGCATCAACGCGCGGTTTGTAGTAGTAGCCGCCAACTGCTGCCTCAGAACAAATGCTCATCAAATTCTTGTAGCCCTCATTATTGCGGGCGAGCAATAAGAGATGATAGAGCGAAGGCTTACCATTTTTGTCAAAGCGCGATTCGGGAGTAAAGTAAACTTCGCAGCCAATAATGGGCTTGACGCCAATATTTTGAGCCTGCTTATAAAAATCAACCGCGCCATACATATAGCCATGGTCCGTAATGGCCAGTGCCGGCATATTAAATTCCTTGGCTTGAAGCAAAAGGTCTTTGACCTTAGCCGCTCCATCCAACATTGAATACTCAGTATGAGTGTGCAAATGCACAAAAGACATAACTTACCTACCACCTTTTGATGTGTTATCCATGCGCTCTAACGTCGTGCTGTAGCCACCTTCACCATAGTTTAAGCACTTTGACACGCGCGCAACCGTTGTCGCAGAGGCACCCGTCGCTTTTTGAATCGCGACATAGGGCTCACCCTCGCGCAACAAGCGCGCCACTTCAAGACGCTGCGACATTTCTTGAATCTCACGAAAAGTCGCGAGGTCAACGAGAAGCGCATAGCGCTCATCATTTGTTTTCAATGAACCCAAAGCAGTGAGCAACTGCTCAACTTCTGGAGTTCTCATCTCATCATGCAATGCCATATTTCAAACCTTTCGCGCGCACGAAGTTGTGTCTTTCTTACTTTGCCGGTGAATCAGTGTTCTTGAGATAGTTTTC
>CALLZE010000096.1 GCA_937858655.1 uncultured Coriobacteriales bacterium | reverse complement strand
AAAATTGAGCAAAGCAGTTTTGTGGAAAACTTTGAGCACTCAGAAAAAAATAGACACGCTCGGCACCGTGTAAAGTGTTGACATGCCGACTTTCGTGCAGTAAACTTTGTTCCTGCTTGTGCCATTTGCCCGTGGTTTTTGAGTCTAATGACACAGCGTATGTATCTTGACAAGTGTACATATAGGGTTCCCACATGGGGGTGTGCCCGAGTGGCTAAAGGGGACGGGCTGTAAACCCGTTGACTACGTCTACGATGGTTCGAATCCATCCGCCCCCACCATGTGCCCACATAGCTCAGTCGGTAGAGCACTTCCTTGGTAAGGAAGAGGTCACCGGTTCAAGTCCGGTTGTGGGCTCCACGCGATCTGGTCGCGCAAACCAGAAAATGATTCACGGCGGTGTAGCTCAGCTGGCTAGAGCGCACGGTTCATACCCGTGAGGTCACTGGTTCGAGCCCAGTCACCGCTACCAGGTAATAAACGCTTCGGCGTTGACATACAACATTAAAGCAACTGTTTTAAGCGATGCATTCGCTACAGTCCCTTAAAGGAGGAGACAAAATGGCTAAGCAGAAATTTGAGCGTACTAAGCCACACCTAAACATTGGTACTATCGGTCACGTTGACCACGGTAAGACTACTCTTACTGCCGCAATCACCAAGCGTCAGGCATCTAAGGGATTAGCTGACGCAACTCCATTCGATCAAATCGATAAGGCTCCTGAAGAGCGCGAGCGCGGTATTACCATTTCTATCGCTCACGTTGAGTACGAAACTGAGACTCGTCACTATGCTCACGTTGACTGCCCAGGACACGCTGACTACGTTAAGAACATGATTACTGGTGCTGCTCAGATGGACGGCGCTATCCTCGTAATCGCTGCAACCGATGGTCCAATGGCTCAGACTCGCGAGCACATCTTGCTTGCTCGTCAGGTAGGCGTTCCTTACATCGTTGTATTCCTTAACAAGTGCGATATGGTTGACGACGAAGAGCTCATCGAGCTCGTAGAGATGGAAGTTCGCGAACTTCTTTCAGATAACGATTTCCCAGGCGATGACACCCCAATCATCCGCGGTTCAGCACTCAAGGCTCTTGAGGGCGACGAGGAGTGGGCAACAAAGATCGACGAGCTCATGGATGCTGTTGACTCATTCATCCCTGTTCCAGAGCGTGACACCGACAAGCCATTCTTGATGGCTATCGAGGACGTATTCACCATCACCGGTCGTGGTACTGTTGCAACCGGTCGTGTTGAGCGCGGTATTGTTCAGGTTAACGATGAAGTTGAAATCATCGGTATCCGTGACACCCAGAAGACAATCGTTACTGGTGTTGAGATGTTCCGTAAGCTTCTCGATCGTGCAGAGGCTGGAGACAACATTGGTGTATTGCTCCGTGGTACCAAGCGCGAGGATATCGAGCGCGGTCAGGTACTCTGCAAGCCAGGAAGCGTTACTCCTCACACCGAGTTCGAGGGTCAAGTATACGTATTGACCAAGGAAGAAGGCGGACGCCACACTCCATTCTTCGATGGATATCGTCCACAGTTCTACTTCCGTACCACCGACATCACCGGTATCGCACACCTCCCAGAGGGCGTAGAGATGGTTATGCCTGGAGACAGCGTTGAGATCCGCGGCGAACTCATTCACCCAATCGCTATGGAAGACGGCCTCAAGTTCGCTATCCGCGAAGGTGGACGTACCGTAGGTTCAGGTCGCGTTACTAAGATTTTGAAATAGAACCTGTACACTTGATTAATTGGGGTCCGGGCCTCAAAGGCCCGGACCCTCTTTGCCCGTATTAGGGCGTAATGTTTGACACTGCATTAAAATAAGGCTAATCTAGCCTTCCGCGTAATTTACACGCGGTCCTTTAGGAGGACCAATGAGAACTTTGGTGACGTTGGCTTGCTCAGAGTGCAAGCGCCGTAATTACACCACGAAAAAGAACAAGCAGAATAATCCTGAGCGTATTGAGTTCAAGAAGTACTGCAAGTGGTGCAAGGGTCATACGGTACATAAAGAGACCCGATAGACACGTGAGAGACGTAGGCCAGTAGCTCCAATTGGTAGAGCGCCGGTCTCCAAAACCGGATGCTGGGGGTTCGAGTCCCTCCTGGCCTGCCATCCTTTCGTTGTTTTTAGACGGAAGGATTGCGCACATTATTAGCGTTTTATATGTCGAACGGAAAAAAAATGGCAAAAACAGAAGTTGCTGTTAAGGCAGCGCCAAAAAAGAATGTAAACAAGAATAATGGTAAGGCTCCCAAGGCGAGCATTATCGCGCGACTCGGTGGATACTTTAAGGGTGTTAAGACTGAGCTTAAGCGCGTAGTATGGCCTGATCGCGAAGAAGTAGTAAACTCAAGTATCGTTGTTATTGTTACTTTGGTGTTCTTTGCGGTGTTCTCGTTGATTATTGATAGCGGCGCTTCATCGATTATTTTTGCTCTGAAGAAATTAGTTGGGTAGTTTTTCATGAAAAAGTGGTATGTCGTTCATACATATTCAGGATATGAGAAAAAGGTTAAGGCTGCTCTCGAGAATCGTATTGAGACTCTCGGTATGGCAGATAAAATCTTTAAGGTAGAGATTCCTACCGAGCAAGTCGTCAACAAAGATGACGGCAAACTCGTTGAGAAGAATCTTTTTCCTGGCTATATCTTGGTTCAGATGGAGTTTGATGAGAGCTCTTGGTACGTTGTCCGTAACACCGATGGTGTAACTGGCTTCGTTGGCTCACGTCATAAACCAACTCCTCTGACGCGTGATGAATATTACCGTATGGTAGGACATTCCAAAAAGACCGAGCCTGTTGTTGTGACCAGCTTTGAAGTTGGGGAGACAGTCCGCATCAAGCAAGGTCCTTTCGCTGACTACAATGCGCGTATTCAAGAGGTTAATGCCGACAAGGGAACGCTTCGTTGTACGGTTACGCTTTTCGGTCGCGAAACGCCTGTTGAGTTCGAGTTCAAGGACGTTGAGCTCGTTTACTCTTAAGTTTGATTATTCTCACACCGTGCCGCTTGCGCGGGGCTTCTCACGAGTGATGATATAAATAATGGTGGCCCGCAAGGGCTCTTAGGTAAGGATTTATACAATGGCAAAGAAACAAGTTGGCTTTATTAAGCTCCAAATCCCAGCTGGTCAGGCTAACCCCGCACCTCCTGTTGGTCCAGCACTTGGTGCTCAGCAGGTTAACATTATGCAGTTCTGCCAGGCTTTCAATGCTGACACCGCAGACCGCGCAGGTATGATTCTCCCAGTAGAAATTTCTGTATACGAGGATCGTTCATTTAGCTATGTTATCAAGACTCCACCAGCAGCTTTCTTGCTTATCAAGGCAGCAGGTGTTGAGAAAGGTTCTGGAGAGCCTAACAAGAACAAAGTCGCAACGGTTACTTGGGCACAGGTCCAGGAGATTGCTGAAACCAAGATGCCAGACCTCAATGCAAACGACATCGAGGCTGCAAAGAAGATTATTGCGGGTACAGCTCGCTCAATGGGCTTTCTCATCGAGGACTAAACTGTTTACAACGTGACGAACGTCACGTGTGGGAGGGCTTAAGTGCCCGCGATTACCACTGGAGGTAATAATGTCAAAAGGTAAGAAATACGCTGCAGCTGCAGCAAAGGTTGAGAGCGATAAGCTCTATGCTCCCAAAGAAGCATGCGCACTTGTTAAAGAGAACGCAACCGCTAAATTTGATGAGACCGTAGAGGCTCACTTCCGTTTAGGTGTTGACACTCGTCAAGCTGATCAGCAACTTCGCGGTTCAATTTCACTTCCTAATGGAAGCGGAAAAACTGTCCGCGTTGCCGTTTTCGCTGAAGGCGAGAAGGCCAAAGAGGCCGAGGCTGCTGGTGCAGACATCGTAGGCTCAGACGAGCTTGTTGCAAAGATTCAGGGTGGCTTCTTTGATTTCGACGCTGCTGTCGCAACCCCCGATATGATGGCTAAGGTTGGCCGTTTGGGTAAGCTTCTTGGACCTCGCAATTTGATGCCAAATCCAAAGCTCGGTACCGTAACTCCTGATGTTGCGCGCATTATTGGCGAACTCAAGTCAGGTCGTGTTGAGTACCGTGCGGACAAGTTTGGTATTTGCCACGTAATCATCGGTAAGGCTTCATTTACCCCTGAGCAACTCGTTGAGAACTACTCAGCAATTTATGGTGAGCTTCTCCGCGCTAAGCCTGCTTCAACAAAGGGTAAATACGTGAAGTCAGTTACGATTACCTCAACTATGGGACCTGGCGTTCCTGTTGATTCTAGCGTTGTTCGCGACGCAAACGCTTAAAGAGCGTTGCGTTGAATTGCCCCTTGAAGGCAACGGTCTTGGGGCGTAGAATATAGGTTGCTTGAAAAAATAATACGCGTGTTTGCTGCCAAAGACAGTCGGTGCTTTTAGCCTAAATGAAACGTAGTTTCAGCCTACCGAGGTAGTCGCAAAACATTATCAATGTATATTGTGGCGACCCTCATCTTTGGTGAGGGTCGCTTCTTTTATGTAATGAGCGGCGCTCTGTAACTTACAGGCAGCGGCTCATGCGTAAAAGAAAGGAGGTATGTACCCATATGGCAACTCATAACAAGTCAGAAGTTATTGCTGAAATCAAGGAGCGTTTGACCGCTTCTGAGGGTGTTTTGATGGTAGACTATCGCGGTTTGACCGTTAAGGATATCTCAGAACTCCGCAACAACCTTCGCGAAGTTGGCGGCGAGATGACTGTTTACAAGAACACACTCACCGAGCTTGCGCTTCGTGAACTCGCTATGCCAACTATGGAGGAGCATCTTGAGGGACCAACGGCTTTCGTCTTTATTGCGGGCGATCCTGTTGCTCCAGCAAAGGCTTTGACCAAGTTTGCTGAGGCTCACCCTGCCCTTGAACTCAAGGCAGGACTTTTGGGCAACTCAGTGTTGGATAAGGAGAGCGTCGTTGCTCTTTCGAAGCTTCCTTCTCGCGAGGAACTTCTCGCCAAGCTTCTTGGCACCTTGCAAAATCCTACGCGCGGTTTTGTTACTGTGTGCGCAGGCCCAGCTCGTGGTCTTGCAACCGCACTCGATGCAATCGCAAAGCAGAAGGATGCTGCGTAATTGTTACCTTGCAGCATAAAGCTGCTTAATTGCGACAACGTGTCGCAGTGTATTTAAAACTTGTGATGAGCAAAAATGCTCACCGTTGAAAAGGAGAAAGATTATGGCTGTAAGCCGCGAAGAAATCATTGAGGCTCTTAAAGAGATGCCAGCACTCGAGCTTTCAGAGCTCGTAAAGGAACTTGAGGAAGTATTTGGCGTATCAGCTGCTGCACCTATGATGGTAGCTGGCGCTGTTGCAGGCGATGCAGGCGCTGCTGCTGAAGAAGAGAAGACCGACTTTGACGTTGTTCTCGAAGGCTTTGGCGACAACAAGATCGCTGTTATCAAGGTTGTTCGTGAGCTCACCGGTCTTGGTCTCAAAGAGGCTAAGGAACTCGTTGAGGGCGCTCCTAAGGCTGTTCTCGAGGGTGCAGCTAAGGACAAGGCTGAGGAAGCAAAGACCAAGCTCGAAGAGGCTGGTGCAGCAATTAGCCTTAAGTAATTTCGGTTACTTAGCGCACATAGGATAGCATTACCGTTTAAACGGCTAAAAATATCCAATAAAAGTTTAAATGGCCAGCATTTTATGCTGGCCATTTTCTTTTGCGTCAAAAACCGTTAGAATGGAGTTTCGTTTTGATTTCTTCAAAACCTTCTCCTCGTCATACTGAAATACAATGTGCACTTAAAATCCCTGCGGGATTGCGTGTTTGCATAAAGAGTACGTAATAAAATAGTAATGAGTTTAAACTTCTCGGATTATATGTTTGAAACCGATGGGCGGAGGACAGTACGTGATAGAGTTAAAAAATGTAAATAAACAGTTTGGGGACCATCATGTTCTCAAAGATGTGAACCTCAAGGTGCCTACTGGTCAAAAACTGGTAATTATTGGCCCTTCAGGCTCAGGTAAGTCAACGATGATTCGTTGTATGAATATGCTTGAAAAACCTACGAGTGGACAGGTAATTGTTGATAATGTCGACTTAACCGCTCGTAAAGCGCCTGTCGCAAAAGTGCGTCAGTCGGTTGCTATGGTATTTCAGCAGTTTAATCTATACCCTCACAAAACGGTGCTCGAGAATCTCACTCTTGCGCCTATCGTCGTGCAAGGCGTTTCCAAGGAGCAGGCCGAAGATTCTGGGATGGCCTATCTTGAGCGCGTGGGTCTTAAGGACAAATGGGATGCTTATCCTATGCAGCTTTCAGGGGGTCAGCAGCAGCGTGTTGCGATTGCGCGATCTCTGAATATGCATCCAAAGATATTGTTATTCGACGAGCCAACCTCAGCGCTTGACCCTGAGATGATTCAAGAGGTTCTTGATGTTATTGTCGGCCTAGCCGAGGAAGGCATCACTATGGTGGTGGTCACTCACGAGATGGGCTTTGCAAAAGAAGCCGCAGACCGTGTGGTATTTGTTGATGATGGTCGCATTATTGAAGATGGTACACCACAGCATTTCTTCGATAATCCCGAGCATGATCGCACCAAGCTCTTTTTGAGCAAAATTTTGCGTTAAAGCAAGAGGACGGGATTCTCGAGGACGCGGTCCTTGAGACACAAAGGGAAACAAGGAGGAATTATGAAAAAGAAGGTGTTATTACTCGCAATTGCTTGCGTACTAGCGTTCGGAGCATTTGCACTTGCAGGGTGTGGAGGAACAGCAACAACCGACAAGTCAGATAAGGCTTCGACGGGCGTTCAAGCTATCAAAGACGCAGGTGTTTTGAAGGTCGGCGTTAAAGTAGACGTTCCTGGATTTGGCTACAAAGATCCTAAGACCAATGAAATTGATGGATTCGAAATCGATTTGGCCCGCGCTATTGCCAAGAACATCTTGGGCGATGAAACCAAAATCAAGCTCGAGCCTGTAACCGCAAAAACTCGCGGTCCTTTGCTCGACAATGGTCAGCTCGATCTTGTTATTGCAACCTTCACTATCAAGCCAGAGCGTCTTGAGCAGTGGAACTTCTCGACTTCATACTATACCGATCAGGTTGGTTTGCTTGTTAAGAAGAGCTCAGGCATCAAGGGCCTCGCAGACCTCGACGGCAAAACCATTGGTGTGGCTCAGGGAGCAACCACTAAGGACGCTATTGAGCAGGAGATCAAGGACAAGGGCCTCAACATCAAGCCTAAGTTCTCAGAGTTTGCTACTTACCCAGAAATCAACGCAGCGCTTGAGTCAGGCCGTGTTGACGCGTTCTCAGTTGATAAGTCAATCTTGCTTGGTTATGTCAACGCAGAGAAGGAAATCTTGAGTGAGGGCTTTGCTCCACAGGAGTACGGTATCGCTGCTAAGAAGGGCAACGACGATCTCACTAAGACTGTTGATGATGTTCTCGCACAGCTTAAATCAAGCGGCGAGATGGACAAGCTTTTGCAGAAATGGAATCTCGCTAAGTAATGGGTCCTTTTGCTCTGACAAAATGGGAAGCTACGCTTTCTAATTATCCAATCTTCCTTGAAGGCCTCGGGACGACGTTGATTGCTGCCGTAGCAGGCTTAGTGCTTGCGCTTATGCTCGGCATCATCTTTGGTGTCCTCTCGACGGCCTCATCGAAGATAACGCGTGGACTGTCGCGTGTTTATGTTGAATTTTTCCAGAACACTCCTTTATTGATTCAAGTGTTCTTGCTTTTCAACGCGCTTCCACTCATTGCGCCAAAAGCGGTCATCCCTGTTGTCGTTGTGGGCATCTTGGGTGTTGGTTTTTACCATGGCGCTTACATTTCTGAGGTTGTGCGTGCAGGTATCCAATCAATCCATCGTGGTCAGTTGGAGGCCGCGCTTTCACAGGGATTCACCTATGTGCAGGCAATGCGCCATATTATTATTCCTCAGGCCATGCGTGTTGTGTTGCCGCCACTCACTAACCAAGCGGTTAGCTTGATTAAAAATACCTCAGTGCTCGCTGTTATTGCGGGTGGAGACTTGATGTATCGTGGCGACTCATACGCAGGAAACATGGGCAATTACGGTCCGACATACATAATTGTTGGGTTGTTGTATTTCTTGCTCTGTTATCCACTCGCGTTTGCTGCTAAAAAACTCGAAGATAAACAGGAGGTGAGCTAATGTTTAACTGGATTAGTCCTGATATTATTGCATTGCTCACCGACCCTGTAGTCTACCAAGCTTTGCTTCGTGGCTTGGGAGTCACGCTTGAGATTGCCGTTATCACTATTGGTTTGAGTTTTGTGTTTGGCGTTTTGCTGGGCATTTTCCGCTTTTCGAAAGTTCCTGTTTTTAGCCAAATCGCGACGGCATATATTGAGTTCATTCGCAATATTCCATTGCTGTTATTAATGTTGACCTGCTATTTTGTGGCTGGTCTGCCTTCTGCTGCCGCAGCGATTCTTGGTTTATCGATGTACACGTCAGCGATTATCGCCGAGGTAGTTCGTGGTGGTCTTAACTCAATTCCAACAGGACAATGGGAAGCAGCGCGCTCTCAAGGTTTCAATTATGTTCAAATTATGCGTCATGTTGTTTTGCCACAGGCTGTGGTGAAAATGATTCCGCCTATCGTATCTCAGTTTGTAACGGTTATCAAAGACTCATCATTTGCTATGGCAATTGGTGCCTTTGAACTTATGTATGAGGGCACGATTTTGGCTGGTCAATATTGGAAGGCAACTCAAATTATCACGATTTATGTGCTTATTGCGCTTACTTATTTCGTGATCAACTTCCTACTATCACACCTATCACGCAAACTACAGACAAAACTGTCTGCGGGACGAGGTACTATCGGACAATAATTTGAGCCAACTTTTAAGTTATTGCATCGGCAGAGGACCTCGGTTCCTCTGCCGATTTTTTATTTTCCGCCGCAATACGGAAACGAAAAGGGAAGGGTCGGTCGCCAGATAAGGAGTAGCTATGATTATGTACGGTTTTTGACATTTTTTAGAACGCTGCAAGGGTAAAGTTATACTAAGTACTACCTATTTACGAAATGAGTGATTATTATGCCAAGTCATATTGGGTCGAAATTAACTACATTGCGTGAAGCTCACCATATGAGTATTGAAGAACTGGCTGAGCGAAGTGGCTGCGATACTGAGACAATTGAGCTTATTGAATCAGGCGCCATTGTGCCGTCTCTTTCGCCCCTTATTCAAATTACGCGTTCGCTTGGCGTTCGTTTAGGGACCCTGCTTGATGATGACAAGGGGATGGGCCCAAGCGTCACGCGCGCAGGAGAAGCAGAGGAGACAACGCGTTTAAAAAGTCTCGAGACAGGCACGGAAGATGCTCCTCTCGACTTCTTCTCTCTCGCTCAAGGTAAGCTTTCTCGTCACATGGATCCTTTCATGATTGATGTTGCGCCTGCCACAAAACCAGAGCTCTCAACGCACGAAGGTGAAGAGTTCATTTATGTTATGAGCGGTGAGCTCGAAATTGAGTATGGCAAGGAGACCTATCACCTCAAGCCCGGCGATTCGATTTACTATGACTCAATTGTTCCGCATCAGGTACGAGGTCATGGCGACTCTACCTCGCGTATCCTAGCCGTTGTCTATACTCCAGCCTAAAGACGATACGCGAAAATTGAGTGGAAGGGGCCAACATGGCAACTCAAACATATAAAGGACCATTTACCGACTTATCTATGGGTAAGTTTTTTGAAAACGAGGTGCGCGAGCACCCCGAGCGCGAGTTTTGCGTAATGCCCGATCGTGATTTGCGCTGGAGTTATGCCGAGTTCAACGAACGTGTTGACCAACTGGCTAAGTCGCTCTTGGCAATCGGCATTGGCAAAGGCGACAACGTTGGCATTTGGGCACGTAATGTGCCCGACTGGCTGACGTTCATGTTTGCTTGTGCGAAAATCGGAGCAGTACTGGTTACTGTCAACCCGGTATACAAATCGCATGAGCTCGCTTACGTTATGAAACAATCTGATATGAAAGCGCTCGCGATTGTCGACAATTATCGTGACGTTAACTATGTGCAAGTGCTGCGTGAGCTTGTGCCCGAAATGATGATTCAACAGCGCGGCTATTTGAACTCGGAGGAGTTTCCTGAGCTCAAGAATTTGATCTATCTCGGACCAGAAAAGTATCGCGGGTTCTATTCGATGCCTGAACTCTTGTTGCTTGGGGCCCATACGGATGACGATGAATTGCGTGCGGCTGCAGAAGCGACTGAAGCTGACGACGTTGTGATGATGCAGTACACATCCGGAACGACTGGTTTCCCAAAAGGCGTACAACTTTCGAGTCGCAATATTGTCAATAACGGCTATTTTATTGGCGAACGTCAAAAGTTTACCGGCATTGATCGTCTCTGCCTGCCAACACCGCTGTTCCATTGTTTTGGCTGCGTACTCGGTATGATGGCTGTGCTCACTCATGGCATGACGGTCGTGCTTGTCGAGGCTTTCGACCCCTTGATTGTGCTTGCTGCTATTGAGAAAGAAAAGTGTACCGCCGTGTATGGCGTGCCAACGATGTTTATTGCAGAGATGGAACACCCCATGTTTGATATGTTCGATCTCTCATCATTGCGCACAGGTATTATGGCCGGCTCTCCGTGCCCGATTGACTCAATGAAAGCTGTTATGGGTAAGATGCATTGCCCAGAAATTACCATCGCGTACGGTTTGACCGAGTCGAGTCCTGTGTTTACTCAAACAAGCACGGACGATCCGCCAGAATTGCGCGCCTCAACGGTTGGCCGGCAACTGCCTCACTGTGAGGTTAAAGTGTTGAGTCCCGAGACGGGCGAGGAAGTTGCCCCAGGCGTGGTGGGTGAGTTGTGCGTACGCGGGTATAACGTCATGAAGGGCTACTACAACATGCCCGAAGCGACCGCAAACGCTATCGATGAGGATGGGTTCTTGCATTCGGGCGATTTGGGAACCGTTGATGAGAATGGATATTATCGCGTTACAGGTCGTATCAAGGATATGATTATTCGCGGTGGAGAAAATATCTACCCACGGGAAATTGAAGAGTTTCTCTATACCATGGAAGGCATCAGCGATGTGCAGGTTGTTGGTGCTCCCGATGAAAAATATGGTGAGTTGCCCGCGGCTTTTGTTATCTTGAAGCCAGGCGCCGAAGTAACGGAGACCGATGTAAAAGAATTCTGCTGGGAGCGGATGGCTCGTTATAAAGCGCCAAAATATGTGTTGTTTATTGATGAGTTCCCTCTGACCGGTAGCGGAAAAATCCAAAAGTTTAAGTTGCGCGAAATGGTTACCGAGTGGCTTGAAAATGGAACCATCGAACCAGCGCCGACTTATAAAATGAGTAAGTAGTTACAAGGAGTAGAAATGTCAAAAGAGGCCAGCATATATCAGGCGGGTATGATTCCGCAGGGTTCACGTGTTGTCGTTGTTGTTTCGCAGGGGCCGTTTTCGGGACCCGTCACGCAATATGCAACCGTTCCTGAGGTTATTGGTAAAAGTCAGGGCGCAGCTCTTGAGGCTGTTGCCAATAATGGCTTGCAAGCTCAAGTGGTATATGACTACCATCAAGACCTCCGCAAGGGTACCGTCATGGCTCAGATGCCTATTGGTGGTTCGAGTGTGCCGAGTGGGGCCGAGGCTCTTGTAATGGTATCAAGCGGTCAGCCGTTGCACGAGCGTCCCGCGGTTGCGCTTCCTGAAGTAATTGGAATGTCAGAAACTCAGGCGCTTAATGTGCTCAATCAGGCAGGCTTATCGCCGCAAGTTAAATATGAGCAGAGCGCTTCGGTACCTGCGGGTGTTGTCATCGCGCAGCTCCCTGATCAGCAGACCTTCGCTGCCGCCACACGAGGTACTTCGAATTCAAAGACGGCCTTGTGGGTTACGCTCGGCATTGTTGCTATCGTGCTTCTTTTGGCTGCCGCGTACTTCATTTTAAATTCTATGAGTGACACGAAGGCAACCTACACGGTTCCCAATGTTGTCGGTATGCAGACCGTTGACGCGACACGTGAGATTTTGAAAGCGGGGCTTGAGGTGGGTACGGTTACTGAGGTAACGCCCACTGATAGCACGGCTGAAGCGGGCACGGTTATCAAGAGTGACCCCGAAGCCAATACGGAAGTCGCGCAGGGGACGAAGGTTAACTTGGAGGTTGCTAAAACGAGCGGAACCATAAAAATCGCTGTCCCGGATGTTGTGGGGCAGACTCAAGCGAGCGCAACCGCTGTGCTAGAAAATGCCGGCTTCAAAGTGACGACTGAGCAAAAAAGCGACGCTTCGGTCGCGAGCGGCAAGGTAATTTCGCAAACTCCAAAGGGCGGGCTTGATTTGCCTAAGGGCGCGACGGTTGTCATTATCGTGTCGACTGGCCCAGAGACTCAGAAGGCTGAAGTGCCTGATGTGGGAGGGCTATCTGAATCAGCGGCCCGTTCTACTATCATGGCCGCCGGTCTAGAGATGAAAAAGTCTGAAGGTGCTTCTGACTCCGTGGCCGCGGGTAATGTAATCTCGCAGGTGCCAAGCGCGGGAAGTAGTGTGGATGCTGGATCAACTGTGACGGTGGTAATTTCAACAGGCCCCGTTGATCAGGGTTCGACCGGCGAGTAATACTAACTTATTGGGATGAAAAAAGAGAGACCGAAAGGTCTCTCTTTTGTAATATTATGTGGTGGCCGGAGACGGACTTGAACCGCCGACACGGGGATTTTCAGTCCCCTGCTCTACCAACTGAGCTATCCGGCCATATTTGACGCGTTTAAGTATGTTATCGGTTTCGCGCCTTGTGGTCAAGTTTATGCTGAAATTTACTTGGCCACTTTCGTAAAACGGCTGGTAAGAATGTTGATATTTAAAGAATTTCCAATATCTCTTAAAAAATCCTAAGAAATGCTATTACAATAAGAAATGAAGGATAACGCGTTTGCGCGTTTCGGGAGTGCCGAAAGGCACATTTTGTATATAAGGCAGAGAAAATGACAGTGAAGATGCGTAGGTTACTGGTTTGTAGCGCGCTTGCTTTGGTACTCATGTTTTCTTTTGTAGTATCAGCTCAGGCTGCCACCGTTACAGTAAGTAAGGTTGTTGTCGTTGTAAAAGGGGTTTATACGGGTACCCCCATTGAACTAAAAAATTTGACTATCACGCATGATGTGTTGGATAGTACTGAACCAACGACAACGGTTGATACAAAAAAGATTGGCACCAAGAACTCTGCTTGGGTAACCTATATCGCGAAAAAATCAAAGCGTACGGCTAAGAATATGGCCTATGTTTACAAGAATAAAAAAATGGTCATCCGGAATGCGACGACTGGTTATAGCATTTCGAATGCGACCATATACAATGCAGTTTTGAATGCCCTTAAGGCTGCTCCGCTTGATGGAAGTTCAGTTACTGTAACTGTGTCTCCCACACTGACAAAGGCGGGCGTTACGTCTCGTTCGAAACTCGGCAAGTGTATTGTTGTCGATAAATCGCAACGTCGTTTGTGGCTTTATAATCACGGTAAAAAAGTGCTTTCGTATCGAGTAACAATTGGTATGCCTGGGCACAGCACGCCGAGCGGTACGTATAAAATTGGAACGAAGCGTCCTCATCCTATCTGGAGTAATCCAGGTAGCGCGTGGGCAAGCCGTATGCCAAGTGTTATTAAGGCGGGTCCAAGTAACCCCTTGGGTCTTCGCGCAATGAACTTGAACCGTAACGGTCACGATACGGGCCTCCGTATCCACGGCACGTCAAATTATCGTCAAATTGGCACGGCTTCAAGTCATGGCTGCATTCGTGTAGCAAATAAGAATATCGTGAAATTGTATCCAAAGGTTCCATCTGGCACCATTGTGATTGTTCAGCCTTAGTAAGCTTTGTTAAGCAAATAAAGTGTGCCTGCAGCGCGGGCACACTTTTTGTATGTCACGCTCACGAGCTCTGTGCAAAAGTTATGCGCCTTTGGTGAATTTGCGTATTTGTACGGTAGTCTAGGGCGCAGTAAGAGTTTGTATTCCTTCTAGTAAAGGTGGAGAAATGCGTATCTCAACTCGTATGCAAAAGACCCTTGTGGTGGGCCTCTTGGCGGTTGTCTGCGTGCTCTTCTCGGCAGCAAATGCGTTTGCGGCTGAAAAGGTCAATAAGGTAACCAGTATTAGTTACGCTTATGTGGGGACAAGCGGCGACTCTCAGGTAATGCTCAATATCCAAATTCCGGAGAGCGTTAAGTTGCCTGCAGAGCTCGAATTCAATTTCCCTATGGGCACAACAGTTTCTTGGGCGGGTGAAATTCTTGGTGGAGACACCAGCAAGGACCCTCAAGTAACCGCGACGAAAATTTCGGGAGACGAGGATGTTGACCGCTATAAGGTCACGCTCACGAAATCACATACGTTTCAGGCGGAAGGTTCTAAGAACCCTGAATCGTCACAGTCTTCAGACGGCACAGTCATTTTGAAAGTTGGCTATAAGCCAGCCCTTCCTGCAGAGACGATGACTTTAGCTGCTGAGCTTCCCAAGACAGCTACAGTGAAACAGGCTGACGGACTTGCGAGTTTGGGTTCCGGCACGGTTGGCACGGTGTATGGTTACTCCCTTTCGAATGTAAAAGCGGGAGAGGGCCAGTATGTAGAAATTGGCTATACTTCAACTTCAACGCAAAAACAGGCAGGTTCAAAGGGTGACAATACTCTTGTTATCGTGCTTGTGGTTGCATTGGTCATCGTAGTAATGGCACTTATCATTTTTGCTGCTTCGAGAAGGACGGGTGGCTCAAGTCCGAGCGGGAAGCCAGGTAATCCTTCTAAAAAAGTGATGAAGGGCTCGAGCTCAGCGAAAGCGCAACAGGGTTCGAGCCTCGAAAAGAGCGACACTCCTCATCAGGTTTTTGAGGTTGATGAAGATGCTCAGACACGGTCTGAGGTTGAAACTGAGGTTGAATCGGTAAATCTTGCGGAAACTGAAGAGAGCGATGACGGAGATTCGTCGAAGTTATCACCCAAGACGTTGACACTCATTATTACCGTGGCAATTATTGTGGTGGCTGGCGTCGCGATTGCTTTGGCGGGTACGCTATCGAGCAAGGTGTCTGAAGTTAACGGAGTTTACTATAAAGAATTTGCGCAGGGAGACCCTTGCCAGCAAGTTCATTTCGAACTGACTGACGCTGCTTTAAGCAATTCCAAAAAGGCTGCAGGCGAGATTTTTGACATCTTGGGAAATGCTGATTTTCAGATTCTTAAGGCAAGTCTCGATCCGGCCAATAAGAAGCTGACCGTTGAGTTTTGCGAAAGCAAAACGACCAGCCAAAAGATTTCTGAGCTATTGTCAAACAATGAATATGTGGGGCAAAGTGACGCAATCTCAACGGGAGAAGCGATTGTTGAAACTGATGGCTCAACAAGCATGTATATGACAGAGGTGGCTCCCTGCGTATATGACGCTTTTGAAATAATGAACCCCTCAGGAGATGTTGCTGATCTTGCCAAGAAGATTTATGAGGCAAGCAAGGACATACCTTCTATTGCACGTATGAACTATAACAGCGATACAAAAATCGCGACATTTGGTTTTTGCGATGAGCAGGCTGGCGACGCCGATATTCAAGAAGCACTCGAGTCGGCTGGATTTAAGGTTAAGCTGGCGCAGAAGGCACAGGCCCCGCAAGCCGCAACCGGCGAGTAATGCCATACTGAATGCAAGATCTTGGGTAGTATAATCGAGAGTAGCAAAGGCTACTCTCGATTTTTTATGTTAGGAGCATTATGTTTGCAACATATGCGTTAGGTATTGATGTTGGCGGCAGCAAGATTTCTGCGGGTCTCATTGATGCAAAAGGTAGAGTGTTGCGTGATGTAACGATTTCAACCCCTCTCGACAAAGGCCCGTTTGGTATTGTGGACGCGCTTGTCCATGCAGGCAAAGAAGTAGATCGGAAGAGCGTCGTGTAGGGAAAGAG
>CALLZE010000095.1 GCA_937858655.1 uncultured Coriobacteriales bacterium | reverse complement strand
ACATCCGCATGACTAGTGACGATCTCGCAGTATTACTCCGTCATTTAAATCGATGACAATTTCATGGGACACTTACCAGTCGCAACTCACCACTTCAACCTCTCTGTATGCGATTTATCGTGCCGACGACGCTACGGGCGTTAATGCCACACGCGTTGGTGTTGTGGCTGGCGATGCAACCTCGTACACGGATACATTTTTGTTGCCGGGCAGGAGTTATTCGTATGCGGTTGTTAACGGCCAGGGTAGTGATGGACTCGATACCATCACAGTCAACACACTCACGTGGTCAGCAGTTCAGACGGTGCCTTTGGTGGGTGGAAAGAACGCGCGCGGAGAGGTGCAGTCTTCTCCTCACGTAGGGGTGGATTCGCTTACATCAGCTCGCAACCAAAAAGGCTGCAATAAGTGTCATGTTGTTCATGACTCTGCCTCTTCAACGGATAAATTAATCGCAACAACACAAAATGCGGCTGAGCGAGATGCTGTTACGGCTCTGTGCGAGTCTTGCCATATGAGCAATACGGCAAGCGAGAAGTCTGCCATGCAAGAAGCGATATCACAAACGAGCGGCCATACTATCAAAAATGCCCAAAATTTGAAGGGGCTTTTTGAGTGCTCAACCTGCCATGGTCCGCATCAGAGCTCAAGAAGTTCAAAAGGCGCGTTGCTTCCTTCGACAATCAAAAAGTTTGGCACATTAACCAAAGATATCGAAATTGACCCAAGTGCTCAAAACGCTCAGTGCGTCGCATGCCACGATGATAATAATACGTGGTATACCGCGACACACACCGATGCGTATCCATCTGTTGATAATCCTACTAAGCTGACGGGCCAACCAGATTCTACTGGTATGGGTTATTACCCCGAAAGGGGTACATTCCCCGGCAAGTCAGTTGCCAACTCATCCACGAAAAACCCTCACTCAAAGATTGCTGCTAGTGGTGACTACAACAGGGGAGACTGCCGATACTGTCATAGCTCGCATTCAAATGGAACCAAAGACCAGTTGTCGAAGAGCCGCGGCGAACTGCGCGCCATGAAGGCAATAGGCGGCGTGGTATCTGACGAAGAAAAGACTAGCGGAGAATATGCGTCATTTTGTTTGTCGTGCCACAATAGTTCGAACAAGGGCACGCCATGGGCC
>CALLZE010000094.1 GCA_937858655.1 uncultured Coriobacteriales bacterium | reverse complement strand
TTATTGTGCAACATTGTTCTTTGGTGTTGCTTACGATTTGCCAGGGGTTTTTACTGATAACCCATATAAAAATGCGGTCAACGGGTCATTGTGGACTTTGCCATACGAAGTAAGAATGTATGCAATATTGCTGGGACTCTGGTGCATCACGCGTGTGCTGAAGGGCGTTGATTCAAAATCATTCAAAGTCTTAATTACGTGCCTTTCCTTTTTTTTCTTGGCTTCCATTTTTTATACCCGTCAGACTAATTCACCGATTGCACCGCTGTTCATGCTCGGTTATATGTTTTTTATCGGTTCTGTGTTTTATTTATGGAAAGATAAAATTTTGTTAAACAAACATATTGCGTTACCCGCGTTGGTCGTGTTGGTGGCGGCAGCAAATATAGACAAAACTATTTTTTTTGTTTTGTATATCTTGTTGTTACCTTACATCGTCCTCTATTTTGCCTATTTTCCGTCAAGATTAGTTAGAAATTACAATCGGTTTGGCGATTATTCGTACGGTGTTTATATTTATGCATTTCCAGTTCAGCAATGCCTAGCATTTATGATGCCAGGCATCTCGGTGCGAAATATGATTTTCTTCTCGCTCAGTATTACATTGGTTTTGGCTATCGCATCATGGAATTTGGTGGAGCGACACGCCCTTTTGCTCAAAGGAAAAAGTCTCAAATACCTAGGCAGTATTGGCGTTCGATAAGGAAATTATCATCCCTAAATCTCGTCCTTCAGGATTTCCTCATCACGGTCCTGTGCTTCTATATGTTTGTGCCGGCGGTTGGCTCGAATCACGTATAATTTTCATTTTAGTTGTAGTTTAATGGTAACTTTTGCTTGTTCTTGCTTTTTGTAGCAGCGGGTTAAGCGGAGTTGCTGCCCGAATCGCAAACAGACCCGAATGCCTTCAATCCCGCCAATCAAAGTCAGCATCATCATTCGCAGCATGGGGCGAGCTTGTTTGCGCGAAGCATTGCTATCCGTTGCAAATGCAGCGTTTGCACCACTTGAGGTAATTCTGGTCAATGCTCGTGGCGGGCATCATGATGAGCCAAGCCACTCGGACGAGCGACTTCGTTTTCGTCTAGTTAACCAAGGAGGAGCCGCACTTGAGCGGGCGCCAGCAGCTAACTCGGGATTGTTAGAAAGCACAGGGGAGTTCGTTCAGTTTTTGGATGACGATGATTTGGTCGATGTTGACCATCTGGCACGTCTCGTTGCTTGTTTAAGCGCGCATCCGGATGCAATTGCCGCCTATACCGGAGTTCGTCTGTTAGATGCTCAGGGTAATGCTCTACGCGAGTTGAATGAGGCTTGGGAGCCCGAGCGTTTGTTGGGCATGAACTTTTTGCCGATTCACGCTGTCATGTTTCGGGGCGAGAGAGTTCGCAGGCACTTAAGTTTTGATCCATCCTTGCGCTTAATGGAGGATTGGGATTTTTGGCGGCAATTGGCTATGTTGGGCGATTTTGTTAGACTGCCCGGTTGTTCGGCAACTTATCGCTTGCAACATGGCGAATCCGGCTTGTCCGGCTGGCGTGACAAGCAGGCGATGTATTTTGCTCATTCGCTGGTTCTCGATAAAATCAGGCTGGTTGATGCCACCGGTGTTAGTCGAGCCTTATTCTGGTTTGATACAGCACTAAATCATGTTCAGGGTGAAAAAGAGGCGCTGGCGACAGATCTCAAGTCGGCCAATTCGTATGTTGTGGCGCTCGAACAGCGTGTTCGCCTTGAAGAGGCGACTTCCATTCATTTCCGTCACGCCAATGAGGTCCTCGTGAGTGAGCGAAATGCAGCTTTGGTTGAAGTAGACAAGATGCGATGCGCCCATGATGACATCGCTATCAAACTGGCTGCGACACAGAGTGACATCACAATGGCCTTGGCTGCGGCACAAAGCGAATTGATTGCGACCCAAAGCGAATGGGCAACAACCAAAAATGAATTGAGCGCGACGCAAAATAAATTGGTGGCGATATTGGACGAATTGGTGACTACGCGGAATGAACTGGTGACGACACGGAATGAATGGGCAATATCCAGGAGGGCCCTCGCATTGGTACTTGAATCAACGTCCTGGAAGATAACGGCCCCTTTTCGCAGGCTGGTCACGAAAATTCGCCATCGAGGCA
>CALLZE010000093.1 GCA_937858655.1 uncultured Coriobacteriales bacterium | reverse complement strand
CGAAGACACTCTTTCCCTACACGAGCTCTTCCGATCTTTTGAGCAAGTTCGTTTGAACACAAGGGACCTGCCGCCACAATAACAGGCACGCCAACTAACATTTCTTCAATTGAGGTCACTTCTTCGTGAATGACATCGATTAAGTCAGAAGCAAGGAGCAGATCCTCGACTCGCTCAGAAAACAACGCCCTATCAACCGCGAGTGCTCCGCCTGCCGGAACGCTCACATCGCGGGCTATCTCAAGAAGTTCGCTGCCCATGAGCGTTAACTCTCGTTTTAGCAAACCGGCCGCATTGATACACACATCGCTTTTAAGTGAATTTGAGCAGACAAGTTCAGCAGCCTTATCACTATGGTGGGCGGGTGAACTTTTTTGAGGGCGCATTTCAAAAAGCGCTACTTTTAATTCATGTTTCGCGCACGTAAGCGCAGCCTGGCTGCCCGCAAGACCCGCGCCGATAATTATGCAATCGTATTGTGATACGTCAATCATTCTTCAACTTTCCCATAATCAAGCAGAGCAAATTTCCCGCCGCTATGTCGCACAATTTTACCAGCGGCTTCAAGTTTATTTATACGTATAACGGCTTCTTGAATATTAATTTTACAGTATCGAGCGACTTCTTCGGGAGTGAGAGGCATTGCCCTTAATGCTCTCAACAAATTATTCTGCTCTTCTACAAGTATATTGTCAGGTTCATTAAGATCAATATTTTCAAGTGCGCACGCAGTTAGAAAGTCCTTTTTGCTGGTAATGCAATAAGCCCCATCAGAAATTAGACGGTTAGGAGCAAGGCTCATTGATGAAAAGATTGACCCTGGCACCGCGGCGACCGACACGCCCAAGTCGTTAGCATGATTTACTGTCGAAAAAGTTCCACTAGGAATTGACGCTTCAACGACAATCACAAGTTCTGAAAGTGCCGCGATTAATCGATTCCTCTGAACAAACCTATACTTCGCAGGCGGAGTTTGCCAATCGTACTCCGATACGATTGCGCCTTGTTGCGCAATGGCCCTCAACAAACGCTGAGCATTTGAAGGGTAGATGACATCCGCGCCACATCCTAAAACCGCCACTGTCTTTCCACCAGCCGCCAGCGCACCCTCATGACTTGCCTGATCGCATCCTCGAGCGCAGCCCGAGACAACGCTTAGGCCATACTCTGAGCACCATTCTCCAATTAAACGCGCAATTTTTATTCCGTAAGGAGTGGCTTTGCGCGATCCAATAACTGCCACACATTTTTCCAATGCTCCAACATCACCCTGAATATAGATTTTTTCGAATTCACGATCAAAACCCATAAGCTTATGAGGATAACCGGCCTCCCCTTTTACTATCTCAGATTGAAGCACAACTTGAGGAATCTCCTTATACATGTAAGACTTTCCAATCGTTTCGATAAAAGAGTGCTTCGCAAATATGAGGCTCATCAATCTCATAAGACTGACCTAAATCTGCGCACGTCCGCGCTACTCGCAAAACTTTTACCATAGCGCGCGATGAGAGATTCTCTTTCATAGCTTCTTGTAGAAGTATCTTTCGGGCGGAAGCGGTTAGCATATCATCTGAAGCCAAAACATCTTTCTCAAGTAGAGACCCGACCTTCAACCCGTGCGCATGTCGAAAACCTTGTGCGTGACTAATGCCTTTCGAAATTTCGCGCGAAGATATGTGTGCACAATTTTTATTAAGAAACACACCAGGATTGACTCGATCGATCCAGCAAATCATGTCAAAGCGATCCAGTAAAGGGCCCCCTATCCGATTATGATAGGCCTTGAGCACAGCAGGAGAACAAGTGCACGCGACATCATTACTGCCAAAAAAGCCACAGGGGCAAGGATTCGATGCTCCCACAAGGAGAAATCGAGAAAGAAACTCGACGCGTGTTTGAGAACGAACAAGCGTCACTTTTCCATCCTGCAAGGGCGTTCTAATTGACTGAAGTGCCGACGGAGCAAATTGTGCCATCTCGTCAAGAAACAAAACCCCATTGTGAGCAAAAGAGACTTCACCGGGGCCGATAGGATTGCCTCCGCCAATTAATCCCGAAATACTCGAACTATGATGAGGCGCCCTAAAGGGAACTGACCCAATAGAATAATTCTTTTCGTTTTGCATGCTTGCAGCATAAATGAGTGCCGTTTCGAGCATCTCGTTTTCCGAAAGACTCGGCATAATTGAGGGTAGCCGAGAAACAAGCATAGTTTTTCCAGCTCCGGGTGGTCCCAACAACAAAATATTATGTCTGCCGCACGCAGCAATCTGTAATGCTCGAATTGCAGTCTCATGGCCAACGATATCAGCAAAATCTTGCGTATAATTGCTCGATTGACGGACATAGTGATTTTCACCTTCAGCATTTAATGACTGAAAGGGTTCATTTTTCTGCGTGAAAAATTCTGATTTTCTCAGTTGCGAAAATGTCTCGATCTCTAAAGCTTTGCCATGCGTTAAAGAACAAATTGCCCGTACACCTTTTCCAACAATCGTTTTATCAAGCTTTGCTGCCAGTAAGCCAGCTGCAATTTGGCCCTGGACAGCGCAAACTTCACCCGAAAGAGAAAGCTCACCCACAAAAAGCCTATCCGCCAACACCCGAGGGTTTATTTGGCCACTAGCACACGCAATCCCTAGGGCAATCGCTAAGTCAAAGCCTGAACCGTGCTTTTTTGCCATAGCGGGAGCGAGGTTGACAGTAATTCGTGTCGCTGGAATTTTTATATGTGCGGCTTTAAGGACGGCAACGACACGTTCTTTTGACTCGAGCACAGCCGTGTCCCCTAGCCCCACAATTTTTATTTGTGGCAATCCGCCGCTTGCGATGTGCACCTCCACATGGACCAACTGGGCTTCAACACCCTCTATTGTTGCGGTGTCAACAACGGCATATCCCATGAGTTAGTCACCCGAAGCATCAAACGCATTGCGCGCGTATCTTAAAAGAGCTTGAGTATCATTGAGCGCATATATCCCGATAACATCAAAACGAAGTTCCTGGTGTGCGACATCATTGCGAGAAAGGTAAAGGCGCGCCATGCGAATGTACCTTTCTCGCTTCTTTTGAGTTATTGCTTCCTCGGGAATGCCTGCTGAAGTCGTACGCCGCGTCTTCACTTCACAAAAAACTATCGCATTTTCATCCCGAGCAATAATATCTACTTCCCCATAACTGCACTTCCAGTTTGTTTCAAGAATTTCCATCCCTCGATCACTCAAAAACATTTGCGCTGCCTTTTCGCCCTTTTCTCCGAGCTCTTTTCTTGTATCTGACATAAAAAACACCTCCAAGCACAGTATGCTGAGAGGTGTTTACATAAGTCTTAAAATGAGTTCAAAAGATACTAAAATAATCTTTCTTGCAAAAAGTTTTGGCAAAAACTCACACGATGAATTGGTGAAAGGCCATGACGTTTTATCGCGTCAATGTGCGCCGCAGAAGCGTAACCCTTATGTGAGCTAAAACCATATTCCGGGTAAGTTTCATCATATTGTTTCATAAGAGCATCACGTTCGACTTTTGCCAAAATTGATGCAGCGGAAATGCACGCAACTTTTGCGTCGCCTTTTACGATTGAAATTTCATGCACGCCCAAATTCAGAGGATTGCCATCGAGCAATACCGTGTCAGGCGCTATCGAAAGAGAACTTATTGCCCGTCGCATGGCAGTTTGCAGAGACGCAACAATACCTATCTCATCAATAACTTCGGGGGCAATATGCTCCACCGCATAAGGAACCCCAAGAGCCTTGAGTTCGGCCGCAACTTTTTCACGGCGCTTTTCGGTAACCTTTTTACTATCGTTGAGATACTCAATCATAGGCTGATCAGTTAAGATGCAGGCTCCAACACTCACAGGCCCAGCCACAGGACCTCTACCTACTTCATCGACACCAGCGACCGCAAAAGCCCCTTTACGATAAAGAGCACGTTCATATTCGTAGAGTTCGTCAAGTCGAGCAAGTTCTTTTTCGCTCAGCATATACGCTGCCCTTTCGCAAAGAAAAGCGGACACGAGTTTCCTCGTGTCCGCTTATAGTAACACTCTTTATCGGCTTAGTAGCCTTGCTCTTTAAGACGAGCAGCCTTACCAACTTTGTCGCGAAGGAAGTAAAGTTTTGAACGACGGACCTTACCACGGTTAACAACCTCGATCTTTTCAATCTTTGGTGAGTTAACTGGATAAGTACGCTCAACACCTGTACCGAAGCTGATCTTGCGAACAGTAAAGGTTTCACGATTCATTGCACCGTGACGACGAATAACACGGCCCTCAAATACCTGAGTACGCTCGCGGTTACCCTCAATAATGCGATAGTGAACCTTAACGTTATCGCCTACTTGGAACTGCGGCAAGTCTTCGCGAATTTGCTGCTGTTCAATGGCGCGAATGATATCCATTAGATTAGTTCCTCTTCTTCTCACTTACATACAGTATACGTCGGTTTTGACGCGAACAATTAGTATAGCCTTTAGTCTTTAAGATTTCAAGTCAGCCCAAATGACTTCAGCAAACTTTTTTGATCTCACAAATGAAGGCCGTAAGGATTCGGGCTATTTGCTGAAATTTTCTGAGAGATACTGAGTAATTTTTTCTGCGTCCGAGTCGCTTATCGAATCATTCATGGCTTTCATGCGATCGACAACGCTCTTCCACTCATCGCTCTTGTGAGAAGCGCTCTCAACAGTACTCAACGGATGACATGAACCACATTTATTCTCGTAAAGAGCTTGAGTCCCCGTCGAACTACTACCACACCCAGCCAACAGCAAAAGGCCAAACACAAGGACAGTAACCGCGCTCAACAAAACAATCTTTTTCGAAATACTCATATCATCCACCTCGGTCATAATAATATACTAAAATAAATGATACTACATTGGTATCTTATATCAATCAAATTGAAAGTAAAAATTTTACTGCAGTTTTCCAAATTGATTGAGCGGCCAATACGTCCAGAATGCGCGT
>CALLZE010000092.1 GCA_937858655.1 uncultured Coriobacteriales bacterium | reverse complement strand
CGCATCTACACGCTCAAAACTACCAATATTACCTGGATTGATACGTAATTTTGACGCACCACGTTTGGCTGCCTCCACGGCGATGCGATAATCAAAGTGAATATCCGCAATTACGGGCAGAGAAGATGCTGCGCAAATTTTTTCAAAAGCATCAAGTGAACCGATACGCGGAATAGCTACGCGTACGAGTTCACAGCCCTCCTCTTTGAGCCCCTCAATTTGACTAAGGGTTGCCGCCACATCGTTAGTGTCAGTGTTACACATTGACTGAACAACAGGGAGAACGCCTCCACCAATTTGAACCCCACCAACGCATACTGATTTTGTTTGATTCATTTTCTACCCTAAAAGATGTGTGAAATCGTTATACGTTAAAAATATCACGAGAGCAAAAAGAAGGCCAAAACCCGCAAGAGATACCCCTGTTTGCACCTTCATTGAAATAGGTTTGCGTCGAATCGCACCAATAATCTCAAAAAGCACTTTTCCACCATCAAGCGGAGGAAGAGGCAAAATATTCATAATACCCAGCGAAAGTGAGATTGCGGCAATAAGCCACGCATAGTCAAGCGCGCTCGTCTCAGCCGCTTTAGCCGCCATGACCGATATGCCCACTATGCTACTTGATTGGCTCGCCGACTCCTTAAAGGTTGAGGGATTAAAGAATCCGCCGAGTGCCTTAAACGTGAGGCCAACATAGCCAAACGATTGTCTCATCGACTCTTTGATACTTGGCTTCACATGCGTCATGACATTGGTAATGCCTAAGTAAGGCGAAGCAGACTTTGGATTTTTTGCGAGAGTAACTTGTTTTTCAAAGGAATGTGCATCGCGTGTGACGGAAAGCGTAACCGTCTCCCCAACTTTATAGTTCGACTTGAGCACGATAGGGATATCTTCAAACGTCGTGACTTTGTGAGTGTCTACTGCGGTAATTTTGTCATCTTTACGCAAACCCGCTTGAGAAGCTGGGCCTCCTTTGACAACATCAATATGCCCCAAGTCTTTATAGTAACCCCAGCCCGTAAGAACAATCGTGAATACCGCAAGCGCACACACAATATTGACAGCAACGCCAGCGCAGAGCACTGCGATACGTTTACCCGCAGAAAGCGCCAAAAATGTACGCTCTTGTGCTTTCTTGAAAAGATTCGAAGGGTTTTCAGCCAGTTCTTTTGAATAAGCAGAAGTCCATGTTTTTGTTTGTTTGTTGTACGATACAGCGTCCCAGTCTTCAAGGACGACCATCAGCGACGAAATTTCTTCTGGCTTTTTGTTAAACTGGCACGCAAGTTCCTTCAAGTCGGCTGCGCGCTTTATGGTCACATAAGCTAATACTGGCTCTAAGAGGGGATCATTAACGTCCCCTTCCATTCCGGCGATACGCACATAACCACCCAGAGGAATACAAGTAACGCCATAACGAGTTTCGCCCTTTTTAAATGAAATGTTTGGACCAGGCAAACCGATAAAAAATTCGTGTACTTTAACGCCAAACGCACGAGCAGTGAGCATATGTCCACCCTCGTGAAGCACTACGAGCAGCGAAAATGTTACTATTCCCCAGAATATTGCAGCAAACGTCAAAGCCATAATTTTCCTTCTTACGTTTATGATGTTACGAAACTATATGCCCACACTATAGCGAGTGCAATAAAGATTTAAAGTACTTTAAGATAGTCTTCAGCGAAAATCCTTGTTTGAGCATCAATTTCTTCAATGTGGCTCAAAGATTCGAGTTCTTCAAAGCGGGCGGCATTAAGGGAAGCCTCAATGGTGTATTCAATACCGAGATAAGGTATTTCTCCTCGCAAGAAAGATGCCACAGCTACTTCATTGGCTGCATTAAAAACAACCGGCAATGAACCACCCTTCTTTCCTGCTTCAATACCTAGTGAAAGACATCTAAAGGTGTCCCAATCAGGCGGCAAAAACTCAAGCGACCCGAGCTGCGTGAAATCAAGAGGTTCTACGGGCGCCTTAAACCGCTGGGGGTAACTCAGCGCATACTGTATTGGAATACGCATATCAGTGGTGCCTAAATGAGCCTTAACAGAACCGTCAACATACTCCACCATTGAGTGCACGCAACTTTGAGGGTGCACCACAACCGAAATCTGATCAAAGGGCATACCGAATAGATGATGAGCCTCGATAACCTCAAGTGCCTTGTTGACCAACGTAGAAGAATCGATGGAGATTTTTGGCCCCATATTCCACGTAGGATGTGCCAAAGCCATCGCTGGCGTTACTGTGTTTAGATATTCACGAGTCTTACCACGAAACGGACCACCACTCGCCGTCACCCACAAGCGAGACACTTCGGATACCGCCTCGCCTTGCAAGCATTGAAATATTGCAGAATGCTCAGAATCAATCGGCATCAATTGTCCCTCTTTTGCAAGAGGAATCACGAGATCACCGCCAACAACGAGCGATTCCTTGTTAGCAAGACCTAATACTTTTCCAGCTTTTAGAGTAGCTTCGGTGACGCGAAGCCCCGCAGCACCAACCAAAGCGTTCACAACAATATCGGGATCGGTGATTTCAATGAGGTTTATCATCGAGTGAGCACCAGAAGATACCTCACATAAGCCGACTGGTATCAAGCGCTCTAGTTTTTCGGCAGCATCCTCATTGGTCATTGACGCATGCTTTACCTTGTACTTTACAACCTGCTCAGCCACGACTTCATAAGAACTGCGTGCAGCTAAAGCAACGACTTCGAATTCCTCTCCAAGCTGCTCGATTACTTGCAGCGTTTGGAGACCAATCGATCCCGTAGAGCCAAATATCGCAATTTTCTTCATTTATATTGTCACCACGCCAAGTAAAACGCCGACAGTAGAAAGAAGCAAAAACATCACAAGACTGACCAAGAGAATTGAATCAATTCGATCGAGCAAGCCACCATGACCTGGTAAAAGCGTTCCTGAATCCTTCACATTGGCTTCACGCTTTAGCCGTGATTCAAAGAGATCGCCCACAAGAGAGGCAACAGAAACGAGGGTGCCAACAAAAATGGCAACCCAAAAACTGTAAGGGTTATGAGTGAAGAACGGTAAAATGCTCCAGACAACAATCGAACCAAGAGTCCCCGCAAAAAAACCTTCCCAAGATTTCTTGGGAGAAATGACGGGAGCAAGCTTGTGGCGCCCAAATAATGAGCCACCTAAATAAGCAAATGAATCAGCAGCAAGAACGCTCAAAACAATCATGGGCGCCAAATATTCGCCACGTTCTATTTCGCGAATAAGTACCACAAACGAGAGCGGGATACCCGTATAGAGTGCGCCAAAAAATGATAGAGCAGCATCGCGAGCACGCGAAGTTGGCGTGAACGCAACCCAGCCGAGATAAACGACAAGCGAAATCGCGACAACAAAAAAGAGTGCGCTGAGCCCTGCCAGACCACCCGTTCCAATGACGGGGTTCTCTGGAATAAACAAACGTGCAAAAACCGTTATGACAGGCAATGCAACAGCCAAAACACAGCCAATTATTCGCACGAATTTATTCATTTGAGGCGCTGTCAAATCGTAAAATTCATTTGATCCAATAAGCGCAAAAACTGCACACAGAGCTGGAAGCACAAAGTATCTATTGCCCGCAATAAGAGCCGAGAGCAGCACAATACTAAACAAAGCGCCCGTAATAAGGCGCCTAACAAATGAAACGGGTTCTATTCCAGCTGGTTGAGATTCTGACATTACAAACCACCAAATCGTCGAGTACGCGATTGATAATTGCAAACCGCTTCAAGTAAAGAATCGCGATTAAAATCTGGCCAAAGCGTATCGGTGACAAAAATTTCAGAGTAAGCCGACTCCCATAGCAAAAAGTTCGATAATCGTTTTTCACCGCTTGTCCTAATGACAAGATCAGGATCAGGTAATCCCACCGTTGAGAGTTGATGCGCAAAAAGTGCCTCATCAATATCATCGGCACTGATTTTTCCCTGGGAAACCTCACGCGCACACGCGCGAGCCGCAGAAACGATATCTTGACGACCACCATAATTGAGAGCGACAACAAACTCAAGTTGGTCATTGTGGGACGTAGACTTTTCGCACTCAGCAAATGCCTTCGCCGTTTTCTCGGGAAGCCCTTCTCTATCACCTATTACTGTTACGCGCACTCCCATTTGATTGAGATTTTTCACTTCGCGCGCGAGAACCTCCACAAAAAGATTCATTAAACCTTTTACTTCATCCTCGGGACGATTCCAATTTTCGGAAGAAAACGAATAGACCGTAAGATAACCAATGCCAAGCTCAAGCGCTGCGAGAATTGTCTCACGAACTGCTCCAGCACCGGCTTTGTGTCCAAATAAACGTGGCTGATTTTTTAGTTGAGCCCAGCGCCCGTTACCATCCATAATTATCGCAACATGACGAGGAATATTGTCCTTATCGAGTTGCTCGAAACGCTCAACGCTGGTATGTAAGGTAAAAAAATCTTTCACCATTAAACCGCCATGACCTCGGTTTCTTTTTGCTTAAAAGCATCATCGATTTTCTTAATGGCAGCATCGGTCAACTTTTGAATTTCCGCTTCACCGCGATGGATGTCGTCTTCAGACACCTCTTTGGCAAGCTTTTCAAGTTTCTGATTTGCGTCGCGACGAATATTGCGTACGGCAACGCGTGCATCCTCTGCATATGTTTTGCACAGCTTAGTCAATTCAATACGACGCTCTTCAGTAAGAGGTGGAAAAGAAACGCGCACCACTTGCCCATCATTCATAGGATTGATGCCGAGGTCAGAGCCCTGAATTGCCTTCTCAATAGCTCCGAGGACGCTTTTGTCCCAAGGTTCAATCATGATTGTTTGAGCATCGAGAGCCTTGACGCTCGCCGTTTGATTGAGCGGCATCATTGAGCCATAAGCCTCAACCTGGATACGGTCGAATACGGCCGTTGAAGCGCGGCCCGTACGAACATTAGAGAACTCATGGAGCAAAGATTCATGCGTCTTATCCATCGTCTCTTTGGTTGATGCAATAATGTCGTTAATCATTAATCATTTCCTTTCACAATTGTTCCAACATGCTCACCGTTAAGGGCTCGCGCAATGTTGCCCTCTTTCTCCATATTAAACACCAAAATTGGAAGTTGATTATCCATGCATAGCGAAATTGCCGTTGAGTCCATGACATGCAGCCCATCATTCAGAACTTGAATGTAGGTAAGCTCATCATACTTCTTTGCATCGGGGAAAAGCTTGGGATCACGGTCGTAAATGCCATCGACCTTTGTTGCTTTCATGACGCAGTCTGCTCCGATTTCAAGAGCGCGCAGTGCCGCAGTTGTGTCGGTCGTGAAGTAAGGGTTACCTGTGCCCGCTGCAAAAATGACAACACGCCCCTTCTCCATATGGCGCACAGCACGGCGCTTAATATAAGGTTCCGCCACCTGTTGCATATTTATAGCGCTCATAACCCGCGTGAAGACTCCAGCACGCTCAAGTCCATCCTGAATTGCGAGAGCGTTCATAACAGTAGCGAGCATGCCCATATAATCGCCCGTAGCACGGTCCATGCCGTTTGCGGATGCCGCAAGTCCACGAAAAATATTGCCGCCGCCTACTACGATGGCAATTTCATAGCCCTTGTCTACGACATCTTTAATTTGCACCGCGAGCGAATCGATAACCGCAGGGTCAATTCCATAGCCTTGGTCACCCATGAGAGCTTCGCCTGAGAGCTTGAGCAGGACACGTTTAAATTTCATGGACACTCCAATGCTTGTTACATATAGCTTTTCTATAAACCTTTACTATCTTACCGTAGTCAGTAGTCTGTGAGAACAAAATACCCATTAATCGCTGAAAAAAAAGCGCCTCACTTGGAGGCGCTTATAATTTCTAAAAATGAGAAACGACTACTCTGCATCCTCTGCAGGTGCTGCCGTCTCACCAAGGTTGAAGCGCTTGTAGCCAACGATTGAAATCTCATCGCCGAGTTCTTTGCCAACTTTGTTGGTGTACTCAGCAATTGAGATGTCTGGATCTTTAACGAAAGCCTGCTCAACAAGAGCCTGCTCCTTAAAGAACTTATGCAAGCGTCCTTCAGCGATTTTCTCCTGAATCTGCTCTGGCTTACCAGACTCAGCAGCCTGTGCCTTATAGATTGACATCTCGTGCTCAATAACTGCGGCATCAAAAGAGTCACGGTTAAGAGCAATAGGATCTGCTGCGGCAACTTGCATAGCAATGTCGCGGCCGAATGCCTTGAAGACATCGCTTGAGCCTGTTACCTCATTATTGAATGCAAAGGTAACGATAATACCGATTTTTGCGCCACCGTGAATATAGGTAGCTACAGCGCCGGTACCCTCAACTTCTTCGCGAACAAAGCGAGCAACACCCATTGACTCGCCAAGCTTGCCCACAATCTCACCGAAGAGCTCTTCAACAGTGATATCGCGACCAGGAACCTGAACGGCCTTGAGAGCCTCAGGATCGCTTGGGTTTTCATTGCCAACAATCTCAGCGAGTTGAGCAACGAAAGAAGTAAATGTTGCGTTTGAGCCTACGAAGTCAGTTTCGCAGTTAACCTCGATAAGCACGCCAACCTTTGAGTCGTCTGATACGAAAGAAGCAATTGCTCCCTCATTAGTCGCACGACCTGCCTTCTTTGCAAGCGCAGCGAGACCGCGTGTACGAAGAATATCGACAGCAGCGTCAACGTTGCCCTCTGCCTCAGCGAGAGCTTTCTTGCACTCCATCATTCCAGCTCCGGTCATCTCACGGAGCTCCTTTACCATTTTTGCTGTAATCTCAGCCATCATATCTCCTTAAAGTTATAACGGTTTGTTTATAAATAATTCGCGCTTTGCTTACTCAGCGGCTTGAGTTGCAACCTCAGCCTCAACAACTGCGGCGGCTTCTGCCTCAGTTGGAAGTTGCTCAGGAGCTACGCCACCCTTGCCCTCAAGAACTGCTGAAGAAATAACATCAGCAATAAGAGCGACTGAGCGAATAGCATCGTCATTTGCAGGAATGGGGAAATCTACCTCATCTGGGTCTGCGTTAGTGTCAACAAGACCAATGATAGGAATGTTGAGACGACGAGCTTCAGCAATAGCGATTGCTTCACGCTTGGTATCAACAACAAACATTGCTGCAGGAAGCGCTACCATATCGCGGATACCGTTGAGGTTAGCATGTAACTTTTCGAGTTCCTTGTTCTTGAGGATTTGTTCCTTCTTAGGAAGGGTCGCCATAGTACCATCCTCAATCATGGCCTCAATCTTCTTCATGTATGCAACACGGCTGCGAACGGTCTCAAAGTTTGTGAGCATACCACCCAACCAGCGGTGAGTTACATAAGGCATACCAGCTGCTGTAGCTGCGTTGAAAAGTGGTTCCTGTGCTTGTTTCTTGGTACCAACAAAGAGAATAGTTCCGCCACGCTTACCAGTGCTGAGCGCATAGCGATAAGCCTTTTCAAGCTCGACCATAGTCTTCTGGAGGTTAAGAATGTAGATGCCGCTGCGTTCAGTAAAGATGTAAGGTTTCATCTTTGGGTTCCAGCGACGGGTCTGATGTCCAAAGTGGACGCCTGCTTCGAGCAAGCCACGCATAGTTACTACTGCCATGTGCAGTACCTTCCTTTCGGTTGTTCTTTCGCGTTCGTCAACCTAGTTTGCCAACCGATTTCTCTCGGCCACCTGAGCGCACTAGTCAGAAACGCGTGTAGATTAATAACCCGAGTAGTTTAGAGCATTTATCAAAAGATATCAAGTTCTTCCGATTTGCCGAAGAATTACTCTTGCCTTCAATCGCTAAATTAAGTTATCCCCGCGGATGCGTCTGCTTGTAAATTTCCTTTAGTCGCTTGTTTGAGACATGCGTATAAATCTGCGTGGTTGATAAGGTAGAGTGGCCCAAGAGTTCCTGAACCGTTCGCAAATCAGCGCCGCCATTGAGCATATCGGTCGCAAAAGAATGCCTAAGAGTGTGCGGGGTGACATGGGGGCCAAGTCCAGCCTGCTTGCATACTTCATTGACAATACGCCTCGTAGCATCAGTTGAAAGCTGATTGCCTCGCGAGGAAAGGAAGACCCACTTTTGAGGGACCTTTTCAAATTGCTTGCGACCATCAGAAATCCATGCTTGCAGCTTCTTTAAAGCAAGAGGATGGATGGGCACTATACGTTGTTTATTTCCCTTACCTGTCACCATTGCATACCCTTGGTTAAACTCAATATCCACGAGAGTTAGCGCGCATAATTCTGCAACACGCATACCAGAGGCATAAAGTAACTCAAGAATGGCGCTATCCCGCTGCCCTTTCGCGGTTGAGACATCAGGGGCATCAAGCAGCTTTTGAAGTTCACTTTCTTGCAAAGCCTTTGGCAAATGACTGGGTAATTTCGGGCTAGAAAGCAAAAGGGTTGGATTATTATCTACCAACTTGTTCTCTTCAGCATAGAGATAAAAAGCACGCAAACAGGCAATTTTCCGCGCGAGCGTCGTGCGCGCGTACTTGGCTTCAGTGAGACCCGCCAAATACATGCGCAATATTCGATGGGTGCAGTTAAAGGGATCAATGCCCTGAATATTACACCAAACGCCAAACGACTTGAGATCAGAGAGGTACGAACTTGCCGTCTTTTCAGAAAGTCCTCTTACTCCCGTCAAATATGCGCCGAAATTTTGTGTAGTTGTTTCGAATGTCATGACTACATCGTATTACTTCTCAAGCTTAAAATCCGCAATTTCACTAATTAGCTGCTCGGATACCAAATCAAAATTAGGTGAGAATTTAAAATCTTCCTGTCGCTCGCTGAGGAATTTATGCAATGCCTTAATCGAACGTAACGCATACTGCTTATAGCGATCTCGCTTGCCTCGAACCTTCACGGAAAGCGGTTCCATAATGCCATAATTGACGTGCATGGGTTGATAATTGTGGATTGTTTCATCATGAGCATAAGCCATCAGAGAGCCAAAGGCGCTGCACGAAGGCAGCACAACAGGCTCTTTGCCACGTAGCAAAGCCACCACATTTAGTGCACACAAAAGACCAGAGGCAATCGCCTCGGTATAGCCTTCTGTTCCCGTGATTTGACCGGCAAAGAAAAGTTTTGGCTCCTCTTTTAATGACATACTGATGTCTTGTAAAAGAGGCGCGTTCAAAAATGTATTACGATGCATAACACCAAAGCGTTCAAATTCAGCATGTTCAAGGCCTGGCAGAAGACCAAATACGCGCTTTTGTTCTGGCCAGGTAAGATTAGTCTGAAAGCCCACAAGATTATAGGCTTCAGCAGTTTGTGTTTCGGCACGTAGCTGTACCAGAGCAAAGGGCCAGCGCCCTGTACGAGGATCATCTATACCAACGGGCTTCATCACTCCATAACGAAGCGCGTCATACCCTTTACGCGCAATCTCTTCAACAGGCTGACAGGCATTGAAAAGGTCTTTCTTTTCAAAGTCTTTTTCAATAACGCGCTTAGCTGAAACAAGCGCGTCATAAAATATGCGATATTCGTCTTCGTTGAGCGCAATATTGAGATAGTCATCGCCCTCGCCTTTTTCGTAGCGTGAGGCTCGAAAGACGCGCTCAGCATTTAGCGAGGAGGTAGCAACAATAGGAGCCGCAGCATCATAGAAGCTTAACCCCTCCCCCAGATAAGGCTTCAAGCTTTGAGCAAGTTCATCTGAG
>CALLZE010000091.1 GCA_937858655.1 uncultured Coriobacteriales bacterium | reverse complement strand
GATTAAGCAATAATATACTACAATAGATGCATTGCCGAAACGCACCTTTTAATACCTCCTCGTAGCATGTAGAAAACTACAGGATTCTTAACTCGTATTAATATGTATATTATTACTGCCGCATAATTGAACGCAAATTTACGAAAAAAAAGTTCCCTGACAAAAGCACAAAGAACTTTTTTAATCTATACGTATTTTTATTTGGTATTATTAACTAAAGTTTCCCACCCCTTAAAACACTGATTTTTCTCATTCATCTTTTCTTGTCGTCCCCATATCCATTGAGTTTTAACACATGGCTAATAGCTGTTATGCTATTCGTTTATGTTCATCATCCCATTTTTCTAAGGCTTCAGCCATTACAAGGATTTTACCCATCTCTTTGTCGTTGACACTGATTGCAGCCATAAGCTGTTGGGGCGTAACCCCAAGTGTTTCTCCCAAAGCACGAAGAATGCGTTCGATACAAGCAAGAACTCGCTTCCATAAGGTGAGCGCCATAAGGTCGTCTTCCATATCCGAAAAGAGTTCGCCCATGGTCTGGTATTCCCCGAAACGCTTTTCCAAAGTCATGACGGTATAGGTAAGGTAGCACAGCGTTGCGTCGGCTATCTGACCGTTGAAGTCGCAACCTTGATAACCTCCCAATCCGAGATACTGCTTAGTTTCCTTGTTCATCACCTCTATGTTCCATCTGATTTGATACACTTCAAAGGCTTTTACGAAAGACATCGTCGTATCCGTGGTGAGCAAGACGTTCCATGCGGAGTTTCTGCCGTACTTGATGAGAAAGATTCTAACAGGTGTATCTCCCAAGTTGCCGTTAAGCCGGATATATCTGCATCTATACTTACGACAGACCTTTCCTCGCTCGCGCTCATAGGCGGCAATGAGTTCCGCTGCATTTTTCTTCCTGCCCGATACGGTGTATTTCGTCTTTCCCAACTTTGCAAGTCCCACAAAGTGCATCGCACCTTTACCTATGCTTCTGACACACGCCATAAGTTGCTCGCAAGTGAACCAACTGTCGGTTATCACATACTTGGCATGTAACCCCATCTTCCAGCCACGGCGAAGCATATCCACAGCGACTTCCATCTTAGGCTTCTTACACTCTTGAAAGCGCTCATAATCAGGACTGCCATTATTCCTCTTGGCATGATATGCCTTTCGGCGTTGCTGTTTTGTCAGCCCACAGTCGCCTTGTTTGCCCTTTTCCTGATGCAGTGAGAAGTCAAAAGGTATGGTTGTCTTGCCGTCAAAGAAGGCACAAAGTAACAGCTTGTAGCCCAATACGCACTTGCCTTTCACATGATCGAAGACACGGCTGACTCCCTCCATTCTCACGCCACTTTTCTCAAGCACGGTGTCATCAATAATGAAACATGTCGTGGTGTCGGGGCGAGGAGCTTCACCATACTTCCGCAACAGGCACATATAACGCAGGGCAAAGTGATTCATTAAACGTCTCCAGTCCATTGATGGGCGAATCATCATGCGATAGAAACAGTTTTTGCCATGGTTTGAAAGCTCGTATATCTTATGCTTACATATGCTGTGGATACTATCACCCACTATGCGGAAGAGGCAAAGGGAAAGGATTAACTCAGAAGCGGAAACTCCGTCCTGTTTCTCCAATGACAGTTGGGATAACAGGCGACCGATACCAAACTTGCCAAAAAGATGAAATAAATCATCACTCATTCGATTTTTAACACTCAGGAGTTTGGATAACTCAGATATTTTCTCTATTTTTGCTTCCATAACAGTTTTGTTGTTTTGCCTTTGAAATCAGTTGTTTATCGATTACTAATTTATCTTTGGCAGCCCATGGTTATCATGCGCGTTCAGCTACGGTAGTTGTAGCAGTCGCATCGCCGCTTCCGGCGGTAACATCAGCGCACTAAATAATTAACCGAGGGCTTGGGCAACCATGATCTTCAAGGAGTTGGACTCGTTCGAAAGCCAGAACGCGGACACGTTGGCCATTCATCGCGCGCAGGAGCAGATGACTTATTACCTGCGTCGCGCGTTTGGCACGAGTGAGGATGTGGATGCGCTGAGTGGCTTGCGGCTGAGCTCGGGCGGCATTGATGCGCAGGTTGACCATCTGGTGCTGCACCCGTATGGCATGGTGATTGTGGATTGCCAGAGTGTGCTGGGCGGTTTGCAGGTGCGCTACGACGGGCAGTGGATGCGCTGGCGCAACAGCAGCGCGGTGGCGATGCCGTCGCCCATTGAGCGGGTGTTTGCGCAGGCGTCGGCTTTCAAGCAGTTTCTGGACAAAAAGGTGAAGCAGCCGGGGTTTTTCAGCCGGGTGGAGATTGCGGTGCTGGTGGCGGTGCCGGACAAGGGCACGATTGAGTGGCCGTCCAGCGGGGCACTGTCGGTCGTTTGCAACGCCGATCAGGTGCCCAACCGGGTGCGAAAGCATGTGGAAGAGTGTGCTGGCCGGATGGCCGGGCCCGGCGTGCTGAATCTGGAGCAGCGCCACCGGCTGGCCGAGTTTTTGCACGCATCGCACAAACCACTGAGTTGAGGGTGTTTTTGGGCATT
>CALLZE010000090.1 GCA_937858655.1 uncultured Coriobacteriales bacterium | reverse complement strand
GGCCTTAAAAACGGCCTCAAAAGAATCAAAGTACATGATATTGGCCAGCGAAAAAAGTTTATCCGTGGCAATCTGTGAATAGGCACCCTCAATGCCTTGACAAGCAACCGTCGCTTGAGAAGGAAATACTTGAGGCGTATTCGCGAGCGCCTGCTCGATGACGCCCTTAAGCGGAGACTCAGCGGAAAGTGCGCGTGACTGGTATGCTTTCGAAATATCAAAGAGTGTATTGAACAAAAGCTGCGTGCCCGCCTTCCGGTCATCTGGCACCCGCGCGGTCACCCGCGACAAAATCTCGCGCTCCCGCGTTTTGTCGCTAACGCTCTTCGTTTCGCGCGCCTTTGCAGCAGCGACCTCGGCAACCACGTCCATGCGCTCATTAAAGAGGGCAACCAACTCATCATCGATATGGTTTAGTTGTTCGCGAGCTTCGCTCAAATCCATTGCTCTCTCCTATCTCTGCTCATATGTCAGTAGTGCGTCTAACATTACCAGCGCCGTTACCGCTTCAACCACAGGAAGTGCTCGCGGAACAATGCAGGGGTCATGGCGCCCATGTATTTCGAGCGTTTCCTGCTCGTGGGTATCAAGATTGACACTCTTTTGAGGATGCGCAATCGAGGGAGTTGGCTTAAACGACAGTGTTGCCACCAGGGGCATGCCGCTCGTAATACCGCCGAGAAGTCCACCATGATTATTTGATTCGGTTACCACGCGACCGCCGTCATTTAGGACGAATGGATCATTATTTTCTGAGCCCAGCATGCTCGTCGCGCGTACGCCCGCGCCGAATTCAACGGCTTTCACCGCGGGAATACTAAAATAGGCACCGCCGAGTGCACAATCGAGACCATCAAAATACGGTCCACCGATACCGGCAGGCAGGCCTGTTACAGTTACACGAATCTTTCCACCCACGGAGTCATCCATGCGCTTGGCGGCCATGATTTCCGCTTCGATTTCGGGAGTGATTTCCGCGGTGTCGCATTCCAAGTTGTGAATCTGGGTGATTTGCGCACCGACTTCAATCCCCTGCTTTTTGAGTTCACTTAAAGCAACAAACCCAAGCGCGCACAGTGGTGGGGTGAGACGACCCGAAAATGCGCCTCCGCCCGACTCGATCTGATGCCCCGTTTGTACAAAATACGCAAAGTCAGCATGACCGGGGCGTGGAACATTGTGCGCCTCATAGTCGTGGGGGCGTGTGTTGGTGTTCGCGATTCGCACTTCAAGGGCCATGCCCGTGGTGATTCCGCACTCATCAAGGCCGCGTGTGATTTCAACTTCATCGGACTCCTTGCGCGGCGTTGACCAAGCGTTGTTCCCTGGTGCCCGGCGCGCCATAAATGCCTTGAGTGCATCATAATCAACAGCAATGCCCCGCGGAATGCCCGTGAGCGTTCCACCGATATGGGAGTCATGAGACTTACCCTCAAGGCTCAGC
>CALLZE010000089.1 GCA_937858655.1 uncultured Coriobacteriales bacterium | reverse complement strand
ACAATTCAGCAAATGCTTGCCGATGTAGAATCTGGTTATTCAATCTCTGAGGCAATCGGAAAATATCCTAAAGTTTTCCCAAAGATATTTGTTTCAATGGTTCGAGCTGGTGAAGTTGGCGGTGTACTTGACCAAGTATTAGACCGCGTCGCCGACCACTTTGAAAGCGAGCTTGAGTTACGAGGCAAAATCAAATCGGCAATCACCTATCCTGCAGCAATGGGAATACTCGTATTCCTTATTGCAATCGCGATGCTCATTTTCATCGTTCCAACCTTCCAAAAAATGTTTGCTGACGCAGGTGCAAAACTTCCGGCCATTACACGAGTTATGCTTATGGCATCCCATGGTCTACTTTCTTGGAAAGGCCCTGTATTCTTCGCCGCCCTTTTCGGATTATTCTGGCTATTCGGGCGCTGGCGCAAAGGCGCAGGTATCTTCATCTGGGATTCCTTTATGCTTCGCGCTCCTGTTGTTGGCCCCATTATCAAAAAGATGGCTATGTCCCGTTTCACCCGCACATTCTCAACGCTTGTCTCAGCTGGTGTGCCTATGCTGACCTGTCTCGACATCGTTGCCGATACCTCAGGCAACGAAGCAATCTCACGCATTGTTATCCAGGCAAAGGATTCCGTCAAAGAAGGAAACCCCCTCGCGCAGCCTTTTGCCGAATCAAAAATATTCCCCGCAATGCTCTCTCAAATGATCGCTGTCGGAGAAGAAACTGGCGCGCTTGATGTAATGCTCTCTAAAGTCGCCGACTTTTACGATTCAGAAGTGTCCGCGGCCGTTGACTCTTTAACTGCGACGCTCGAACCTGTAATGATGGGAGTTTTAGGTGGCGTTGTAGGTGTCATGGTTATTGGTCTTTACCTGCCAATGTTCCAGATGGTTACTGTTGTCCAGTAAACCACAGATGAATTTTTGTAAATTATTGGTGTGGACAAAATCAGGGATAAGCACTACATTGTGGTCATAGGAAATTGACTTTGTAATAAATTCTTCTGTTTTCTTGCTGAAAAATAACAATTTGCCGTCATTGGTAACGTAAAGAAAACAGAACTCTATTTTTTCTAGTGATTTCCTATACATTATTAGCGAAGGTTCTGCGGCCGATGCTGCAGATGAGACAAAAGGAGAGAATATGTTTAAGGCATTCCGTAAGGATGAGGGCTTTACCCTCGTCGAGTTGATGGTAGTAGTACTTATCATTGGTATCTTGGTAGCTATCGCTATTCCTATCTTCAACAATGCATCAAAGAAAGCAAAGATCAACACTTGCAAGGCAAACATCCGTATAATCAATGGAGCAATCTCACAGGCTGCAACCACCGACGAGTTGACGCTCCCTGAAGAAGGCGCAAAACTTACCGAAACAGGCGCAACTAAGACAGGCGGTCTCGTAACGGGTCAATATCTTAAGTCAGCACCTGAGTGCCCATTTGGAACCGCATATGCAATTGATAAAACTACGGGTAGCGTAGACGAAACCAATCACAAGCACTAGTAAATTAACTGCAAGTAAAAAAGAGGCTCACCTAGCGTGGGCCTCTTTTTT
>CALLZE010000088.1 GCA_937858655.1 uncultured Coriobacteriales bacterium | reverse complement strand
GTCGTGTGCTTCGTGCTATTTAATCGCTAATGCTGGTGTCCAAGCGCTCCATACTCGCCTGCCTTTGACCATCTTGCTGTAGCGCATCTTGTACAGATAGGTTTTACCTGTGCGCTTATCGATGCTGGTGTAGAGGCGAGTAGAGTTCTTGCCCGTCCAGCGAACACGATAGGTGCTTCCTACAGCGCGCTTGCTCATAATCTGGTAGCTGCTTGCTCCCTTAACCGCATTCCAGCGAACTGTAATACGATTGCCGCTGACACGCTTCAGTTTAAAGTTAACAGGAAGCTTTGCAAATACTGCCTTATAGGTAGCTTGCGAGGTAACACCTTTTACAACCAACGTTTTATTGGCCGTAACAGTTTTGCCGTCTTTTGTCCAACGGACGAAATAATAACCCGCACGAGAATAAGCACTCAGTCGTAACGTACCACCATACGTTACCGTCCGCGTGCCAACAACACGACCTGCTCTTGTTGAAGAAACAGAAGCCGCAATCGTGAAAGCTTTAAGTTTGTATACTGCGCCCACCTCAACGTTATTGTCTGGCATGATAAACGAATCGCCTGAGATGCGCTCGCCATCCAAAACATATGAAATGAATTCATAGCCGTCTTTTGTCTTAGACGTAAGAGTGATCTTCTCACCACGTTTTGCGGAAGTTGCGCTTGCCTGCACGGTACCGCCAACGGTTGATTTTATGATAACTGCGCGCTGAGGAGCTGAGTCGCTTACTCGAATAGTGAGCGAGATATCAGAACCTGATTCATAGCACACGGCAAGGGCATTATCTCCGGCACTGAGCTTCTTCATGAAGGCAGACTTGATAGTGAGCTCCTTGCCCTCGAGAGTATAGTCACTACCCTGCGTTAGGGTTGTCTCTCCTGAGCGTATGCCGGCAAAAGTCTGCGTGCCGTGATCAAGAGTTGCCGTAGCATCCTTGGGATGGTACATATCGAAATCGAGAGTAATGGGTTTAAGTGTTGGGTCAACATCAATCAGTCGATACTCAGCACTTACTTCAACATCCTTATCGGGCATGGTAAACGAACTGCCCACAATGCGTTCTCCATCATCCTTAAACCCAATGAGCTCGTATCCGTCATCTGGCTTTGAAGTAAGGGTGATTTCTTCTCCACGCTGCGCTGAAGTAGCACTCGCCTGCACGGTGCCGCCCGTCGTACTTTTTTCGGTAACGGTGCGCTTTGGCGCCGAGTCGCCTACCTTAACGGTGAGCGAAAGATCAGAACATGTTGAATACCGCACCGCGATGCTGTGGTCGCCTGTGTCGAGCGTCTTCAGGAAGTCTGACTTAAGAGTGAGTAGCGTGCCCGCGAGGCTGTAGTCACTGCCTTGCGTTAAGGTTGTATCTCCCGATTTCAAACCGAGAAATGTCTGCGTGCCATTATCAAGAGTCGCTGTAGCGTCCTTGGGATCATACGCATCGAAATTTAATGTTGCTGGGGTAAGTGTGGCTTCAACGTTAGTTTTCGTCCACTTGCCATACATTACTGAATCATCAATAAAGAAATCGTTGGTAGGGTCCCACTTACGCGTCAAGGCAGCATCTAAATACCAACCTCCGAAATCGTAATTCGTGCGTGACGGAGTAAGCATCGTAATTGGCTCTCCAAAAGTAGCCCACTTTGGCCCAAACACTTCCGACGAGTCAACGAGTTGAATTAAGTACACAGGTACCGGCAAGCCCAATTTATCCCATGTCCAATTTCTGTCGCCTCGAGCAGCATTCCTGCCTGAATTGAGAGAATAATTCAACATTTGGCCCGTACCCAATTCAAAATACCTTGTTCCTTCAACGACAAAGAATCTTTTTATGTTTGGATTGGCGTCTGGAGCAGAACTATACACATTGCGAACTGTTCCCGTTCCCGTATAGATTGCGCTCAAAAGCGTACCCGATGAACCTTCGCCCTGTGCATAACAATTTTCAATAGCACCGCTATTTTCATTTGCTAGCGTGGACAGCCTGTAAGAAAACGATGAATCATGGCTGAATGCTGCTCTATTAATATAAGAATTTTTCAGTGAGCCCCTATTAGAGAATACTAATCCCGCACAATAATTATCGGCATAAGCTACACCAGTGGCCGAAACATTCATAACTTCAACACCGCAACTATCAACTGTCGCGCCCTCTTTGTTGAGGTTAATTAAACCCGCAACAATTGAATGAGCATCTGTAGAGAAATTGTAGACCCGGCAGTTCTTTACGGTGCCCTCATTGGCAACACCAAAACCTGCTACATTTGAACTTGAAGAAGCGGAAAGATCCTTTACTCTCACCCCAGATACTGTTCCTAAGTTGGTAGAAAAAACTGGTGCGATGTTCTTTGCCTGCGCAAAGGTCTCTGCATACAATCTCACTTTTAAAAAAACAAGATTCGTAACAACGGCATCTTTTCCAATCGTGCCAAAGAACGCCGAAGATAGAAATTCTTCGGATTCAGGAATTTCAACGAAAAGGCCTGAAATAGTATGCCCTTGCCCATCAAAGGTTCCTTCAAATGAGTTCGCATTGCCAATCGGTGTCCAGTGCAGAGCATCAGATTCAAGGTCCCAACTGGAATAATCATCAACATTTTCGTTGAGAGAAATATCGGCACCCAACTTTATTGTCTTACCTTTAAAATCCTCAGACACGCCAGGAACAGCACCGTTTACGATATCTGCCAAACCATATAGTTGCGCCCGAGTGGTAAGAGTGAAGGTTGAATCTGAGGTGCTATACCAGCTGGTATCACGCAATATCCCACCGGCATACGCGGGCAAAGGTACCGCAATAATGGCCAACATTATCAACATAAACAAAAAAATGTTGAGTTT
>CALLZE010000087.1 GCA_937858655.1 uncultured Coriobacteriales bacterium | reverse complement strand
AAAAATGAGAAGAGCTCGCGTCGGTTTACTGAAAATTTCAGATACCGAATTTGATACGTAATGCACAATTAAGATTGCCGTGACTCCAAGAAAAAGCGTGTGATAGAGCTCGTAGGGAAAAAACTTCCCAGGGAGGGCAACGATTGCAAGGGCAATCCATTTGCTGAGTTGACAACACAGGTAGGCCGTAATAACCGCCAGCGTTGAAGAAAGAGGTTTTTTCTTGAACACAAATAGGAAGAAGAGAATCAAAGGCAGATGCACAAGAAGCGGATACGTCTGTTTCATAAAGGGTACGCTGAAAAAGTTTCTTACAATAATTTGAAGTGCGATAAGGGCAAGGATTGCACTTATAAGCATCACGATATTTTTGCGAGTGGCGCGGATACCGAGAAATGAGGCGGAAACGACAACCCCAAATACAATGAGCATTATGGAATCAATAACCGTTAGAACTGTCGCAAACATCTAAGCCCTCACTTCTCTTGAAACATGTAGGCAAAATAGGCATCACGAAACTGCTTGCCCATTCCACGAGCGATATAGGCGATATGTTGAGATTTGGTTGTGACCTTATTCAAATCGAAATAGTCCACGTGCGGTATAGCGACAATGTAGCTTCGGTGAGTTTTGTAAAATCCTTCGTGCACGCCCAGACGTTCCTCGAATGAATAAAGGGGTTCGGACACTTTGATTTCTCGGCCGTCCGTCATAAAAAAAGTGACATATTTGTTGCGTGCTTCAACTAACTCAATTTCTCGAGTGGAAAGCTGCTGGTAGCCCGTGCCGACTTTGACGATAATACCCTGGTGTTCATTTTCAAAGTCGCTCAGACAATCACGAAGAGTGTTTCCAACCGAAAGATACGTGGGAGGTTTGACAAGATAGTTGGTGGCTTTCACTTCGTATGACTCAAGCGCAAATTCTGGAGAAGACGAGAGGAAAATAATCTTTGAACTAACGTGCGCGGTTCTCAGTTCACGTGCCGTATCGAGACCATTAAGAAGCGGCATCATGACATCGAGAAAAATGATATCAAAAGGTATAGATTTACAGGCGGTAAGCAGCGCATCTCCATCTGAAAACGTAACGACATCAGCTCGCGCAGAATTTGCATCGAGCCACTTTTTAATGAGCTTTTCTAAATCTTTCAAACAGCGACTATCATCGTCACATAAGGCGATTTTGACCATTCCATCTCCCTTTGGTTCTATTATCAATTCTTTTTGAGATGACCGCAATGTTGAGTAGCAACATTTCACTCCCCAAAACTTGCGATTCACTCCACTGTTTATTTTTGTAAAT
>CALLZE010000086.1 GCA_937858655.1 uncultured Coriobacteriales bacterium | reverse complement strand
AGAAAAAAGGTGCCTTTACCGGCCGCTATGTCATCAATCCTATCAATGGGGAGAAAGTTCCCGTCTGGATTTCGAATTACGTATTGATGGACTATGGCACGGGTGCTGTTATGGCCGTGCCCAGTGGCGATGACCGTGACTTCGATTTTGCTCGCAAGTATGACCTGCCTATTCCTCCCGTTGTTGTGCCGCAGGATGGCCCAGAGGCCCGCGCCTTTGCCGAAAATCCTGACGTTCGCATTGACTCAGTTGATTGGGAAGAAGCATATAGCGGAGAGGGCTTTTTGATTCAGTCCGGCCGTTTTAGCGGTATGAAGGGCGGCAAGGGCTCGGAAGCAAGCGATGCCATTATTGCCGAACTCGAAAAGGCTGAGGCGGGCGGAGCGACTATTAACTTCCGCTTGCGTGACTGGCTCATTTCTCGTCAACGCTATTGGGGAAACCCAATCCCGATGATTCATTGTCCCAAATGTGGGCTGGTGCCTGTTCCTGATGACCAGTTGCCTGTCATGCTTCCAGCGGAAGTAGACGTCACCAAGGGAGAAACCCTCGCTGACCATCCAGATTTCTATGAAACAACATGTCCTGAGTGTGGCGGACCCGCTCATCGTGAGACTGATACGATGGATACGTTTTTCTGCTCGTCTTGGTATTACTTGCGGTATACCGACGCGCGTAATGATGAAGCTGCGTTTTCAAAAGAAAACGCTGATTACTGGATGCCGGTTGACCAATATATTGGTGGTATCGAGCACGCTATTTTGCATTTGCTCTATTCGCGATTCTTTACTAAGGTGCTGCGCGACCTCGATTTGTTCAGCTTTGATGAGCCTTTCACCAATTTGCTTACACAAGGTATGGTAAAGCTTGATGGCGAGACGATGAGCAAGTCTAAGGGCAATGTTGTTGCTCCTGAAGAAATGATTGAAAAGTATGGCGCTGATACGTTGCGCGCTTACATTTTGTTTATGGCACCACCAGAAAAAGACCTTGATTGGTCATATGAGGGCGTTGAAGGCATGTTCAAATGGCTTTCGCGTGTTTGGCGCTTGATTGATGAAACGGCTGACGAGCGCGCCCTCTACGCGCGCGATGAGGTTAGCGCTCAGACTCCTGCTGCAAAAACATTGCTCCAGGCTATGCACCGTCTGACTGAGAAAGCGACGGTAGATATTGAGCGCTTCCAGTTTAATACCGCAATCGCTGCTTTTATGGAACTCACCAATGCTCTCTATGCATATCGCAAAGAGGTTGCTGTTGAGGAGCGCAATTTTGAATTAGTGAATGAGGCCATAAATCATTTGGTCGTTATGCTTGCGCCTGTTACCCCTCACATGAGTGAGGAACTGTGGCAAAAGGTGTTGCAGAATGATGGCTCAGTTCATGAGCAGCCTTGGCCCGAGTTTGACCCAGCCCTTGCCGTAGCAGACGAAATTGAGCTTCCGGTACAGATTAATGGCAAGGTGAAGACGCGTATTTTGGTATCCGCTGATGCTGATGTGTCTACTGTGGAAGCAATTGCCTTAGAACAGGCGGCTCAGTTTATTGAGGGCAAAGAGGTCAAGAAACTGATCGTTGTTCCTCAGAAAATCGTTACTATCGTTGTAGTGTAAAGAAATGGGTTGGGAAGCGTGAATATCAAAGAGCGTGCCCAACAGTTAAAAATTGAAATTCCCGCTATATTTTTGTGCTTCAAGCATCCGCGGACTCCGCTTAGCGCAAAAATATTG
>CALLZE010000085.1 GCA_937858655.1 uncultured Coriobacteriales bacterium | reverse complement strand
GTTTATGAGACTTATTTTTTCGATACAAATCTCGTAATTCACGCTCTACATACTCCCCTTTTACGCAATTGCTTCGCGCAATTTTTTTGTTGCCTCGTGGCGGTCCATCGAACCATGAAACACACTCGACGTGCCTGCCACAAAAATGTCAGCACCCGCCTCGCGCAGTAATCGTGCATTTTCAAAGCTAACGTTGCCGTCAACCTCAATCTCAATATCATCGTGGCCTTTTTCGATTAAATAGTTCTTCAATCGACGCACCTTATCAAAACTACCCGGAACAATCTGCTGGCCCGCAAAGCCAGGGTTCACCGTCATCGCAGCAATTACATCGATAAAATCGAGCACCTCATCAAGAACAAATACAGGCGTACCAGGGTTAAGCGCGATGCCCGGCTTTGCGCCGGTTGCGCGTATCGCCTCGAGAGCTTTAATAATATGACGCGTGCTTTCATAATGAACAATCACAACGTCTCCAGGACCAAATTTAAACCAGTCAATTTTCTCTTCTGGGTCAGTAATCATAAGATGAAAATCCATTGGAATATCTGACAGTTCGCGAATCTTCTTAATGTGGTCCATGCCTAAAGCGTAATTTGGTACGAAATGACCATCCATCACGTCAATATGAAGGTACTCAACATTCTCATCAGCGAGTATTTGAAGCGTCTCAACCAAATGGCTGATATCAGCGCACATAATCGAAGCAGAGATTTCGCCGGGGCGTTGCGTTTTAGTTGTCATTGGTCAACATCACCTTAATCGTAAACGTTTCGCGGTCTCGAACGGCATCAAATGCCGCCTCATGCTGTGATAAGTCAAACGTATGCGTTACAAGTTTTGAGAGGTCAATGCCCGGAAGGCCCATAAAGTCGAGCGCCGTCTTCCAATCGTTGACTTGAGCGTTGTAGCTCGAATTCCACATACCCGAAAGGGTGAGTTCGTTGCGCAGAATCTTCCAATACGAATCGCGTGGCAAAGTCATATCACCAGCGGGATTTCCCACAATAACAACCTGCCCCGACTTTGCTGTCGATAGAATGGAAGACTCAAGTGAGTCACTCGTGCCCACACATTCAAATACAACATCAGCGCCACGATTATCAGTGAGAGTCATAATCGCTTCGTGCACT
>CALLZE010000084.1 GCA_937858655.1 uncultured Coriobacteriales bacterium | reverse complement strand
ATTGTACACTTCTTCGCCGCGTTCATAGGCGCGCACAAAAGTGTTGCCTCCGAGCTTTCCATAAGTGATGAGTAGCTTGATTCCCCGGAGATGGGGCGCGCGACTTTTGAGCGCTCGTTGCATTTGAGCGAGTTGTTCGCGGAATAAAAAATTGAAGCGGTACAGGAACGTGAAAAGCGTGATAAATATGGCGGGCATCTTGAGAGCATTGAGGCCAGCTATGAGGTGCGTGATATCGGTGCTGTTCACAACAATACTCACGATAAACGCTGAAAAAAATGCTTTAGTAAGAATAGCGATAATGAGGGGCCATCCAGTTTGATAGGCATACGCGATGCCATGGCTATCGAGCCGCGCGAGGGGCGAAGTGAGCGCGATAAAACCCGCAAAGGGAATAACGAGAAGCCCCGTTTTAAAAGCTCGGGCAAAATTTGTTTCGTAAATGAGGCCCAGAGCGCAAAGAAGCGCAAGCGTCACCAAGAACTCAACAAGTGACAAGGGCTTGGAAGCCACTATGGCAATAATGAGAATGAGCCCGGCAAGAAGTTGCGCTCGAATATCAAAAGCGATGATAGGCTCGCGTGAATTCTCCATTGATTACTGAAGCTCTTTTCCGGTTGTGGTTGTAACAAGCTTGCCATGCTTGACACCCTTGGTGCCCAAGAGGGCCTCAGCAATAGCGTGCACTTCTGAGGCGCGCCCTTTGAGCGCGATAACTTCGAGACAATTGTGAGCGTCGAGATGCACATGCATTGTTGAAATGATTTCTCTAAAGTGATCATGTTGAACGGAATCAAGTTTGTCTGAAAGATCGGAAGTATGGTGGTCAAACACCATGGTGATGGTGCCCACAATTTCATTGTTGCCCGTAGCGGCTGAATCCTCGACTAGGGCATCACGAACGAGGTCGCGCACCGCCTCAGAGCGATTTGTGGCCGTTCCACGGTTTGCCACATAGGTATCAAAGCGATTGAGAAGTGAACGGTCCATAGCGACACCAAAACGTACAAGATCTTGTGACATTTCCTTATCCTAACTGTCCGAGTTGGATGTGTGGTCGAGGTGAGCGGGTTCGTTTTGAGCGATGGCTGCATTTTTTTTATGGCGTGCGAAGAGCACCCATAGCAAGAGGCCTGTTACGGCAAGACCAACAATGCCTGCGAGCGCACCTGCCAAAGCATCGTTTGAAATGCCCCGAACACCGTAGCCCGCGAATAAGCTTCCTTTGCCGAGCAAGGAAGTTTCCGCAAAAGGTTTGCCCACTTTAGAATTAAAGTACACGAACTCGAGGCCATCGGGATTTGACGACGCAAGAAATGAACCGGACGCGGCCACAAGAGCCAAAATGGTCAAGGTAATGATTACAGGCCTGATGGGCCGTTGGGATTGGCCGGTTGCGTCGTTTGGTCCTATGGCCTCAATCAGATCGGGGCGAACAGCGAGAAGATAGGCAATAATGCCTCCCGTAATGAGTCCTTCGCCAATGCCGATGAGCGCGTGCCAACCAGCCATAGACGTGAGAACGATGCCCAGCGCGGCATGTCCCGATGCCCACACTTCAATGGCCGCGGCGCAAGCGGCTACGAGGCACGCCACCCACCCTGCAATGCTTGCTCCCGTAACGCGCAATGTCTTGTTGGCTCTAATCCCATTAAAGATCATGAAAATGCTGTAGCCGATAAAGGGCGCGAGAATCGCCATGTTGATTATATTGGCGCCGAGGGCTAACACGCCTCCATCGCTAAAGAGGAGCGACTGAACGAGTAGCACCGCCGAGACGACAATCATCGCGGGAATCGGCCCCAGAACAATGCCGGCGAGCGCTCCGCCAGCAAAATGGCCGCTTGTGCCACCCGCAACGGGAAAGTTGAGCATTTGAAGTGCAAAAATGAGTGCGCCGAGGACGGCCATGAGGACAATCTTTTTCTGATCAAAATACTTTTTTATCCAGAAAGTGCCATACGCGATGAAACCAAGCGCGCCCACATCAGTGGAGGCGGCCACGGCATTTGAAAGCATTCCGTCAGGTATGTGCATCGAAACTCCTCATAGGTGCGCCCGATAGGGTGTTAAGCGGGAGGCTCACAAGTTTAATGGTAACACGTATGGTTATATTCGTGGCACAAATGTAACACGAATATAAAAATCGTAGCACAGTCAGTGGACGACATTGCCATGCATGAGAGCACCTCTGTGAGCGGTGGTGCACTGTGCGCGAAAGGCGCATGTTGCGGAGCATCGCTTCGAAAGAAGCTGAGACGCAGCAAAAAGCCCCCGACGAGCGGGGGCTTAACTGTGCGATTGAAAGAAGTAATTAGACGAGTTCTACTTCAACGTCTGGGTGTGAGTGTGGCGTATCCTCAACAGAGTTTTCTGCGCCAAGAAGCAATACGCGTACCTCTCCGAGCATTTTTGCTGCCTTAGCAATGTCATCTTCGGTTGAAAGTCCTGCGTGACCTGCGAGATGGTGCACTTCTTTGAGCCACTCTTGTGACATCGAAACAGAATCATTCACCATGCCGATCATTGATTTAAGCTGGTTGTTGTTTACCCCTGATTGACACATAAAAGCCTCTTTCACGAAAGTGTGATAACTATGAGTTCTATACTACCAAATCAAAAAACGCGCGTTTGGAATCCAGTGCCTTATGCGCCTTTGATTTCATCAACGAGTTTTGCCTTGGGCATAGCACCAGTAAGACGCTTAACCTGAACGCCATTTTTGAAGATGAGGAAGGTTGGGATAGACATGACTTCAAACTTCATGGCTGTTTGTGGGTTCTCATCTACATTGAGCTGGCCAATGGTAACGCCAGGCATGTTCTCTGCCGCAATCTCCTTGAGTACAGGCTCCATCATGCGACATGGGCCGCACCAAGTTGCCCAAAAATCGAGAACAAAAACGCCACTGCTTTTCTCTACGTCAACAGAAAAACTTGCGTCGGTAACTTGCTTTAAATCTGCCATTTTAGTTCCTTTCTTAGGGGCCGCGTGCGGCTCGTTGGGTAAAAAGCAGTAATGCTTTGATTTTTCTAACAATGTAACACTTTGTACTCTATCAAAGTCTTACCCTTGTAGCAAAAAGTGTATCATCGCCTTCACGCTAACTTCACAATTATTTCCAACATATTTGAGTGCTCTTGGACATTTCATTCAAGAATGCTGGCTTATTCATTTTCAAGGTAGTGTAATGCGGCAAATGCCGCGCTTGCGCCTTTACCCGCCGCGGTGACAACCTGCTTGAGCGTTGTATTGGTGACATCTCCCGCACTAAAAAGGCCGGGAATTTTTGTTGTACCGTTTTGGCTGGTTTCGATGTAGCCTGAGTCTGTGAGAGGGGTGAGCCCTTGAGCAATTTCATTGATGGGGTCAACTCCAACAAACTCAAAGACACCGTCGAGTTCAATAACGCGCTCGCCTTCAGCCTTTGTTGATTCAAGTTTGAGACCAGTTACTTTGCTACCATTGCCTAATATTTCTGTGGGCACATAACTGAGCAAAAATTCAATCTTGGGATTGTCAAAGGCGCGCTGTTGAATGACAGCTGTTGCGCGCAATGAATCGCGACGATGAATGATGTACACCTTGCGCGCAAATTTTGTGAGGTAGTTTGCCTCTTCAATCGCGCTGTCTCCGCCTCCAACAACGGCGACAATCTTTTCACGGTAAAAGGCAGCATCACAGGTAGCACACCATGAAACGCCGCGTCCCGTGTATTCTTCTTCTCCCGCAATATGCAACTTTCGAGGAACAGAACCTGTCGCAATAATCACAGCACGGGCAAGAAAAGACTCATCAGCGCTCTCAAGGACAAAAATACCATCGCTTCGACGCTCGATATGAGTGATTTCAACAAACATCTTAATGTCGGCACCTTGAGCTGTCGCTTGGTCAGCAAAGAGCTGACCGAGTTCGGCGCCATTGACTCCCTGCGGAAATGCAGGGTAGTTTTCAACCCAATCGGTTGTGATAATTTGTCCTCCGGGCATAGCGCGCTCAAACACGACGGTACGAACAGCGCCGCGAGCGCCATAAAGTCCCGCGGTAAGTCCCGCAGGCCCGCCACCTACAATGGCAAGGTCGATAATTTCTGGCATTGTTTCCATGCGTGCTCCTTAAAGCATGTGTTCATTAAAATACAGAGAATAAGTGCTATGAACTAATTACCCGAATTATCGGTTGATGACTTTTCTGATGACTCAAGATTCGTTGTTGTACCCGCGCTTGAGGTGCCATTGGCTTGGTCTTGCTTAATGCGGTCAAGCATAGCCTTGGCTTGCTGGTAAAGGGCGTGCGCGGTGCTGTCTGTTGAGTCTGAAGAAGACGAGGTGAGTTCCATTACTTTTTTCATTTGGTTTTGTGCGGCGTCTAAATCGCGGCGGCCGAAGTAATAGAACATACCAAGGTTATAGTTTGCGTTGGTATGATTGGGGTTTGACTCAAGCACTTTTGAGATTTCTTGGATTGCACGGTCAGTGTCGCCGCGATAATAGTAAAGCGTGGCCATATCTGAACGCGCGTCAGCATCAGTAGGCGCGTAAGCGAGGTATTTCTCGTAGTAAGAAATGCCCGTCTTTGCATCGGAAAGCATAGAGGCGTTATCGCCATCAACTTGATTTTGCGTCGCGCGATCATTATAGAAGTTGGCCAAAACGAGCAATGCATTTTGGTCGGCGCTATTATCTTTCAAAGTGAGTAGCGCGTCGTAAGCGTTTTTCTGAGACTCGGTGAGCAAACTGCGCATCTCAGTGTTTGTTGTTGCGCTGTTATTTGCGCCGAAGTCGCTACGAATCGCAATGACGAGAACCGCGGCAAAAATGGCGATTGAAATCATCAAGATTGTGAGCGGCACACGGTAGCGCTGGAAGGGGCGCACGATATATTTTTTGCTCCATGTGAGGTCATCACCATTGCCGAACTGCTCCACTTCAATGCCCAGCGTCTGAGCTTTAAGAAGCATATTGAGGTCGTTGGTGATAAGAATCAGCTTTTTGCCGTTGTTTTTGGCTTCCTCGACTTTGACCTGATAAGCTGTAGCCAAAATTTTGTTATCGGACGTTTTTGTTGAAAAGCCCTCAGGCAAAATTGCGGGATTAATCTCGAAAGGAACCACGCGCATTCTGCCACCGTTTGGTAAATCGACACCGTCAACGAATGACTGGCCTTCTGCCAAGTCAAAAATGAGGCGGCTCACTTCGCGCCCATGGTACTTTAGGTCTGGGTCAACGCGGGCAGTTTTCAGTTTGTCGATTTCATTAAGCACTGTTTCAGGCACGATAATATCTGCGCCAGGATAGGAGAGCAAAGCCTCCGCATCGGTGAGCAGTACGTTGGTATCAAAAACTATGATGGTGTTTGCGGTATCCACAGTTCCTCATTTAATCGGTAGTTTTGGCGGTTGTATCTTCGTTGGTGGTATCGTTTGTGTGCTCGCTTTTAAACTCATCGGCATCTTCTGAGGTAAAAAGGTTTACTTCGACATCAGATGTGGTAACGCGTCTATAAATAAAGAGCAGCAAGGCGATGCCTATGACAACAACTATAACAACGATAACGATAGTATCGATATACGATGCTGAAATCTTTACAGTTTTTTCGCAAATCGTATAATCGGCTGCCGTGAGCGTCAGGTCAAGTTTTCCTCGCGAGGCATTGCGCATTGAAACCGTTGGCTCAAGAAATGTCTCATGAGGCGGCAAGGTAATTATCTGCTGTTTTTTTGTATCAAGATTCATGCCGTTTGATGTCTTATAAGTGAGAAGCACGCGCACTTCTTCTTTTGTCCCATTTTTGATAGTGACCGGCACTTTCCCCTCGCGGCCGGAGAGAGTAACCGAAGCAACTTTAACGGAGATGTCTTTAAAAACGTTATCCGCTGCTTGCTGTGCCTCTTGTGTGTAGTTGTTACGCAGCTCATCAGCAAGCGATTTTTGCGCTGAAGTAACGGGAGCGCCAAATTCAGAAATGAGGCTATCCTCACGCGCTTTAATGGCTTTGACATCTTCATTAAGCGCGTAGACAAGACCTTCGCATGCGCGCCGGGCTTTATAGATTGCTTTTTCAATTGTAGTCTGGCTGGTCTTAGAAGGTGTTTTTAAGGTAAGCTCCGCCATCTTTTTAGCTGATGCAAGTTCTGTTAATGATGCAGGCGCAAGCCAGGGCTGAGCGTAGAGCAGTTCTAAGTTAGTAATAACACGTGAAGCATCTTCTTCACTTGAGATAACGCTATGCGTGATGAGAGGGTCAGAGCCGTCACCAGATTGGTAGGCGTTGAAGAAGGCTTCACTAATGCTTGTAGATTCGTTTGACGTGAGCATGTCGCTGAGCGAAGAATCGCTGACAAAACCTGTCAGTTTGCTGCTCACTTTTCCTACGGTGTGCTCCGAATTTTTGAGCGCCTTATCACTGATGACAATCCCGCTCACGCCAGCCTTTGTAAGACCAGCGAGCGCGTCTTTTGAGAGCCGCGTTCCAAGTGGCGCGGTATAGGATGTCTCAAAACTCTCAGCATTGTTTTGCGCGAGAGGAGTGAGCGATGAGCGTGCGCGATTGTATTGGAGCGCAATATCTCCCGCCATATGGGCCTGAGATATTTTGGTCAAATTAGGGTCAGAGTAGCCAACAACACCGAGAGAGAGTTGCCCAGCCGCAACCGCGTTTGAAAGCGCGGTAAGTGTTTCGGCGTAACGCTGCGGGATAAGTGTTTTAGGCGCGACGGCTTGTGTTTGTGTCGCGTTAGGCACTTTAAGCGAATAGCCCTTGGCAATGGCCGTGAAATCTTCAAGAAGAAGTGGAGAAATAAAGAGCGTGATATGTGTATTTTTATTCGTGGCGGCGAGCGCGGCAAGGCGAGATAGCGCCTGTCGCTGAGCCTCCGGGGCCCCCTGAGAAGGGTCTACAACAAAGACACCTTGAGCGTTGCGCAGTGGCATTGATGTGAAGTGGAGAGCGCATGCCCACCTGG